>NSLH01000009.1 GCA_002763895.1 [Chlorobium] sp. 445 | reverse complement strand
TATTTATGTTGTAAATAATCGTGTCTACTTTGCATTGACAAAAATACCTGTCCTTTTATTAGTTCATTAACAGCACTATTGGCGAAGTCTGGGCATCGTGGTAATAGTCAGGGTTGTTTCGCCGAGTTTGAGATCTTGGGAAGATGCACTTTTCTTTAGTCCTCGCGTTTTCGTTAGTGTCTGCGAAAGCGACTCTACCAGCACTTCATACTCCTCACCTGAAATTTTCTCGAGCTTGACATTGGGTTTGGGTGGTTCGCTGCTAAACGCGGTTACAATCAATCGCTCTACCCCAAAGGGAGCAGAGCAGACCAATTCTGCCGGATACTTCACCACTTGATTGACTTTGTCAAGACCGATGTAAAATTTTTCTTCCAACAAGACACGCTGACCTGTCGAAAGCAAATAAGTTAGGCGCAAGAATGCAGGTTGGTTGACACGAAAATATAGTTCAACTTTATCGCCTTCTTGGAACACTACACGCTCTAAGTTTCTGCCTTTGTTAGTCCAGATCTCGACGCCAATGTCCCCATCGACGAGGGCACCATCTGCAATCACTTTTTGGTCTTGGAGTGCCTGCTCAAAATTTCGTGGCTTGATTTCTAAATCTTTAGGGATGAGCGATTTGGGAAAGGTCAGCGAGACGCTACTAATTTTTTCACCAGTTGTGGTTTGAGCAAGCAGCAGCAGTTCTATTGACCCGCTGCGTTCCCAATAGTTGCCACGCACAACCTGCGGCTCTTGATGGCGTTTGGGCAGCGCTGCAAGTTGAGCTTCTAATTTGCGTGCAAAGAAGGCGCCAAATGCACTTGAAAAATCAGAGTCTTGATAATTCAGATCTAAAACTTGCATGGCGCCAATTGCCATGCCCTGAAGTTGAAAGCGCTGTGCGACACTTGTCGCTGCTTCATCAAGCGAAGTGATGGACTTTTGCAGTAAGGCATTGACTTTTGCATGAAGCTCTTGTTCTCGAAATGCCAAGAACTCTATGGCACTCGAGCGCATCGGCACACCGATATCTTCTGACGACAACGTTTTGGCGCTAAGTGCACGCACCAACGCAACCCATTCCAAGAGTTCAGCAAAGCGCGGCAAGGCAGCAAGGTACTGGCGCACGGCTTCTTGTGGATTCAACTTTTCTTGTTCAGCAGCTTGCGTGAGCATAGCTTGCAAGCGTGCAAAGCCGGCTCTGAGGCGTTCTGTATAAGCCTCGGCTAGCTCATTGCGCTTGACAAACGCTAAGGCATAAAAAGTCGTATTGTCTTTTGCAGTCAGATACTCAATCCCTTCAAGCTGCAGCGTACTAACTGACTGCACGACTGACGTGAGGCTGGATGAAAATTTCCCATCGACTTCTTTTGATATGGAGACCATATCGCTGGAGACCGTTACTTGAATTTTCTTGATAAGGTCTGATGTCGCTTGTGCTTTTGCTTGGTCTAAGGCACTACCATCTTGGCTGGTGAGCCTAGCCATGCCAAAGCCACTCAGATGTGTGGCACGTGGAAAGGGAAGAGTGGAACCATAGCTTTGTGCCCATTCAGGAAGTTGAGCAAGACCTACAGGTGAGAACCCGAGGAAGAGAGCGGAGATAAGGATAAGCGTGCGCATAGCAACAGATGTCTTTTATGTTTTGTGGCAATATGGTATAAGTGCAAAACTTTTGAAAGAGGTAAGGGCAAGTGAGGGAGCGCGCCACAAAAATAAGAAAACGGATTTTTGAGTATATTTACATAAAGCAAGGAAAAAGAACGCTAGCGATGTTACATTACAAAGAATATGTCATTTCGCCGGAGACAGATTGGGTGGTATTCATTCACGGGGCGGGGGGCAGTTCCTCTATTTGGTTTAAGCAAGTACGTGAGTTTCGAAAAAACTTCAACGTTCTGCTTATAGATTTGCGCGGGCATGGCAAGTCTCAATCCATGCTGGAGCGCTACAAAGCAGAAAATTACACTTTCAAAGAAATTAGCCTGGAGATTCTTGAAGTTTTGGATCATCTGGGTATTCAGTCTGCGCATTTTGTAGGGATTTCACTTGGCACAATTATCATCCGCACGATTGGTGAGATTGCTCCCGAGCGTATCAAGTCCATGGTCATGGGAGGTGCCATTACGCGCTTTAACACGCGCTCAAAGATTCTCATCTTTCTTGGACACTTGGTCGAGCGCTTCATTCCCTACATGTGGCTCTATAGCTTTTTTGCATGGATTATTATGCCGCGGCGGCGGCATCGCAATTCGCGAATGATGTTTATCAACGAAGCCAAAAAACTCTGTCAGCGTGAGTTCATTCGCTGGTTTAGACTCACCGATGAAGCCAACCCACTGCTGAAATACTTTACTGAAAAAGAAATTCCTGTGCCGACGCTGTATTTGATGGGCGATGAAGATTATATGTTTCTGCCACCAGTTAAAACATTAGTCAAGAAGCATCGGTATGCAGAGTTACAAATCATTGAAAATTCAGGGCACGTGTGCAATGTCGACCAGCCTGAATCGTTCAACGCACGAGCCATAGAATTTATTCAGCGTCAAATCAAGCGCATGAAACCCCTTAAACTAAGTGCTCAATGAGCTGGCGACGCTGTGTGGGAGTGCTCTGCGCGACATTTCTGCTCTTTTGCAATGCCCTCACTGCCGATGAACCCAAAGTTATTCTCTTTTTAGGCAATAGCCTTTCGGCTGGATTTGGTGTCGATCCCTCGCAGGCTTTCCCTGCACTGATTCAGAAGAAAATTGATGAGCAAAAACTGGCTTACAAAGTCATCAATGCTGGGCTTTCTGGCGAAACCTCGGCTGGTGGCTTACGGCGTATAGATTGGCTGCTAAAGCAAAAGGTGGATATTCTCGTCTTAGAACTGGGCGGCAATGATGGACTGCGTGGCATCAGCGTGGAGACCATGCGCAGCAACCTGCAAGGCATTATTGATCGCGCTAGGGCGAAATACCCCGACATTAAAATTGTCATTGCAGGCATGCAAGCCCCACCGAATCTCGGAGCGGAGTATACCAGCGCCTTCAAAAGTGTGTTTCCAGAGCTTGCCAAAAAAAATCGTGCGCTGCTTGTGCCCTTCCTTTTGGAAGGCGTCGGCGGCAACCCCAAACTCAATTTGCCCGATGGCATTCATCCTACGCCAGAAGGACACCGCATCATTGCAGAGACCGTCTGGAAAGTCTTAGAGCCGATACTCACCGCGCAGAAGTAAAGAGAGGGTGACTTGATGCCAACAAAAGCGCTATAAATCGCTGGGTGAAAGCAGTGAAACGAGCTGTCCTGTCCATGTGCTGCCTAAGCGTTCAAGGTTGAGCACAGCAAGGGCGCATTTTGTGAACTTCAAACCAGCACGAGGGTTTGCACCCATCAGAGTAAGGATAAGACGTGAGAGTGTCGGTTGATGTCCGACGATACCTACACTGTTCATGAACTTAAAGGCATCTAAGGCGTCAAGATGATCGTCAAGGTCGTGCTCAGTAGAGAGCTTTTCGACCAGGCGTGTCTCGCAGTGAAGATATTTTGCGAGAATGTCGGCAGTTTGTGCAGCGCGTGTGAGCGGGCTATGCGCAAGCACATCAAGACGCACAGATTTAGCTTTAAGATATGCGCCAAGTTGGTTGGCTTCTTTTTCGCCGACTGGACTGAGTGTGCGCGCCTCATCGGTTAGGATACCCTTTTCGCCGACATCGTGCGCTGTAGCGTGTCGAATAACATACAACTTCATGAAGGTAGAGTGGTTTTTGAGTGAATGAACAAGTCTGGAAAGAATTTTAAGGCTTGATAAAGTTTAGCAAGTGGCAAGCCAACAACGTTGTAATAACAGCCTTCAATGCGCTCAATAAAACATGCGCCTAAGTCATCTTGAATGCCATAACTGCCAGCTTTATCGAACGGCTGTGCAGTGTGAATATAAAACTCAATTTCCTCACGTGTCATTGGTGCAAAAGTAACGGCGGTGCGCTCGTAGTCGCAGTGCAGACGCTCAGGTGAGAGCAGTGCAAAGCCTGTAAAGACGTAATGAGTTCTCCCTTGCAAGCGTGTGAGCATTGAGACGGCTTCATCAAAGTTAGCAGGTTTGTTGAGTACGGTGCGGTCAATGACGACAATCGTGTCTGCACTCAGAATAACACCCTGAGCGGCATGTTCAGGATATTGTGCGGCAGCGTGTTTGGCTTTGTGTTCAGAGAGGCGCATCACAATGTCTGCAGGAGAAAGACGAGCATCGAAAGATTCATCAGCCTCGATAGGGAGAATAGAAAAGGGTAGTGTCGTTAAACGCAAAAGGCTTTGACGTCTTGGCGATTTAGAGGCAAGCAAGAGTTTCACAAGGCAAGTAAGTATTGATGTTGACGCAAATCAAATCTGTATTAGAAAAAATTTTGCTATGAAATTTTTTGGCTTTCTTGCGCAAGGCTATCTTCTGACTGCTTGCGTGAGAGCAAAACTTTATCGACACGGTTACCATCTAAATCAACGACTTCAAAGCGCCAACCTTTCCAATCGAAGTGTTGTCCGACAGCTGGCACACTGCCAATCTGATGCAGAATGAAGCCTGCAAGTGTTTCATAGTCGCGCTCTTCCTCATCGGGCAAGGGCATCTGCTTGAACTCTTCGCTAAACTCATCCATTGTAATCATGCCATCGACAAGCCAAGAGCCATCTTCGCGCTGAATGACTTTTTGCTTGATCGGTTGATTGTTAGCAGGAATATCGCCGACAATTGCCTCAAGAATGTCATTGAGCGTAACAAGACCTTGTGTTGTACCATACTCATCAATCACGATGCCGATGTGAATCCCAGATGATTTGAACAATTCAAGTACTTTAAGCGGTGGTGTGGTTTCGGCAATAAACAGCGGTTTTTTCATGGATTGACGCAAGTCAAAAGGCTCACCGCAGAGATTGCGTGCCAGCAAATCTTTGACATGAACGATGCCTAAGACTTCGTCAAGGTCTTCACCACAAATCGGAAAGAACGAGTGTGGGCTCTCAATAATTTGCTTGCGAATCTCATCGGGTGATTCATGCACGCTAAGCCAGATGATGTCGGTGCGCGGTGTCATGATAGAACTGACACGACGATCCCCTAAACGCAAGACACGCTCAACCATATCTTGTTCGACTTCATCAAATGTGCCAGCTTGCGTGCCTTGCTCCATCAAAACTTTAATTTCCTCTTCTGTAACGGGTGATTCGATATGTGGCTTAATGCCAAAAAAACGCAAGATGACATTTGTCGAGCCTGAAAGGATGCGAATAGCAGGGTAGAACAGCGCAGAAATGGCTTTCATTGGCGAAGCCATAATTTTGGCAACGAGCTCAGGATTGGAGAGCGCAAGACGTTTCGGGACAAGCTCACCGATGACAAGCGAGAGGTATGTGATGACAAGAACAACAAAGCCTAAACTGATTGGGTGGCTGTACTGTCCGATGTAAGGTACATCTTTCCACTGCGCAGCAAGTTGCTCGGCAATCGTTGCCCCGCTATAGGCACCAGCCAGAATCCCAATAAGCGTGATGCCGACCTGAACTGTAGAAAGAAAGTGATCGGGTGAATTGGCTAACTCTAGAGCTATGCGCGCTTGTTCGTCGCCTTCGCCCGCCATTTGCTGCAATTTTGTTTTGCGTGCTGAAACAACTGCAATTTCAGAGAGCGCAAAAATACCATTAGCCAATACCAATAAAAGTATCAAGACGATCTCGAAGCCTATATTCATCTGTAATAGTTCAATTTCGAGCAGAATCAATATGCGCAAAGATAGTCCTTTTTGGAAAAAAGTCTAATTAGGGCATCGTCGTTCAGTGAGTGGGTTTCTCTGGTGCAGGCTGACGGGTAAAGAAATCTTGATAAAAGCGCGCAGTGTATTGCTCCAAAAGCTCTGTGATGCGCTCGTAATGTGGAGAACGCACAATTAGCCCAGCATGATACTCTTTGTTTAGTCGCCAGTAAATTTCAGGGTCAGTGTAGGCAGAAAGATCAGGATGTTGTTGGCGTGCAAGTGAAATAAGCAAGCCTGCATAATCGTGTCGCAAGTCAGGAAGAGCATAGGTTTCGGGGTGAATTTCCACTTTCGCCCATTCTTCCCAGAGGTTGATGCCTGTAGCAGCTTCAATGAGTTCAACAATGTGCGCACCGCCAACGCGCGCCGAGGTTTCAAGAAAGTAAAACTCGCCATCCTCACCCTTAATAAACTCTGTGTGTGAGACGCCAAGCACATGTCCCATAGAGGCAATCACGCGTGCATTGAGTTGGAGCAAGACTTGTGCATCGGCTGACTCATAAGGCAGTGTGCGCGTGCAAAAGACTGCACCTTGGTGCATGACTTGCATCGGGGGCAGGGCATACTTGCTTGCGATGGCAAAAATGATGCGGCGATTGAGAATGATAGAATCCACATGATAGACATCACCGGGCACAAACCGCTCCATCAAATAAAAGGACTGCTGATCGCCTAATTGTTCGACAATTTGCCACAACTCTTCTTCGCTGTTAGCTTTTTTGATACCAAGTGAGGAAGCCGCAGAGCGCGGTTTGACAACCCACGGCGGCGCTACACGACGCATAAAGTCGCGCATTTTGTCGTAATTCAAGACATGGACAAAATCAGGCACACGAATGCCATCTTGATATGCCTTGACACGCATAGCAAGTTTGTCTCGGAAATAGCGCGCTGTGGTCTCGCCCATGCCTGCTAGGCGCAAATGCTCGCGCAGCATAGCGGCAACTTCCACATCGTAATCGTCCAACGCAATAATTTTATCAATCTGAAGCGTGCGCGCCAGATAGCTCACGCCCATGAGCGCATCGTGCTTATTCCATTCTTTGTTGACATCCGGCAAATAAAAAATATCTTCAAGATTTTCCCGACCCCAATCTACATGCTCCAAACTCTTTGACGTGAGCAAATACACGTGAGCGCCTTGCCGTTTGGCTGCGCGCAAAAAGGCTTGACCTTTTTCGTAGCTAGCAAGGCAAAGAATCACGGGCGAGGTCTTGGACGACATATCGTAGCTAATTTTCAGATTAGTAGACGAGCTATTTTTTTAGAAAATAGCATTTTGATATAAAAACATAAAAAATTCAGATGATATTGCTTTTTAACTTAAATAATTAAGCTGTTCTAAAAAGTTGGGTTTTGCAAAGTGTGCCGATGTGCAAGCGGTAAAAATACAGCCCAGCGTCGAGTTTAGGTAAATCTACAGTGTGCTCGCCGCGCCGTTGAAATTTGCAAATCAGTCGGTCAATTTCCTTGCCACACAGGTCGTAGAGTTCAATGGTGACTTTCTCTCGGTGTGCAAGCGCATAGTGAATGTGTGAAGTGCTGGGCAGTGCAGAGAGTTTGTAGTTTGTGTCGTGCTCAGGCTGACGCAAGGGTCGACTTGGTGCTGTCGGTGTGCCAAAAAAGTAGAGCAGCATCTCTTCCAACACGCCGCGCCATGTGCCCCAAGAATGGCTCTCGTTGGTTTCTCGGTAAAAAAAGTCGTAGCCTTTGCGCGCTAGAATTTCTCGCATCTGACGGGCGCGCTGTGCTGTGTCGTGAATTGTGCCTGAACTCATGTAGATTTGCAGCGGCAAGCGCGGTTGCTTTTCATAGAGCTCAAAAATTTCAGGATACTTCCAAAACGAGGGCGATTGAATACCAATGCGCTGAAACGTATCAGAGGCTTTTGCACCAAAATATGCAGCGCATAATCCACCGAACGATGTACCTAAAAACGCACGCGACTGCGGCTGCGCATCAGTGCGAAAGAGTGCATCGATGAGCGGCACGGCTTCCTTCGTAACAAATTTCAAAAATTTTGGATTGGCTGGATACTCTTCAAGACGCCGATTTTCGTTCGGATTATCAGGATTTCTGGGGTCAATGAATACGACAAGAATTGGCTCAATGCGCCGCTCGGCAAGCAAGTTGTCGAGCGTAACACAAAGTGCACCCATTTCATCATCAGCATATTCATGACCATCGGTAACATAGAGCGTAGGCAGATGTGAGAGACGCTCATAACCAAAAGGAGCATAAACTGTGAGCGCAACTGCATAGCCCAAGTATCGACTTTGCAGGCGAAACGTCTCGCTCATAGTGCCTCGTGGTGTATCAGGACGGCGCAGACTCGAGAGTGGATAGTGGTAGCGTGGCATACGCAGCTCGGAGCTATGTCCAAAACCACTTTTGCAGCGATAAGGATTGGCGGGGTCTAAAAGCCATTCGTGCTCATTGAGCAGCAGTTTGTAATCAAGACGTGCGTCGGCAGGGAAGACCTTCTCCAAAATCCAAAGGTGAGATTTGCCCAGTTGTTTGCCTGCCGTAGAAATGCCTTTCTGCCAGCCCCACTGGTTGTAGTCGCCATGCCAGTGCACCGTGTTAGCATGTCCAAGGTAAATAAACAAGGCTTCTTCGCCAGAGGTCATTGGAATAGAGTGAGCCGAGCGCAGGGTTTCCCAAAGTGCCCCCAAAAGGTGCTGTTGCAGTGAAGCACTAGCAAGATGTGAGAGCGCAAGCAATGATTCCTTGATGAGTTCGTAGAATTCCATAGTGAGTTGTCTGGCAGTAGACTAACTGTGTTTTTTTGGACAAGTCGTGAGAAGTCCTGCTCAAAGCCGCACTGAGATACCACGATGCTGCAAATAGCGCTTGGCTTCAATGACCGAGTGTTGGCGATAGTGAAAAATCGATGCGGCAAGTGCTGCATCGGCTCTGCCATGGCAAAAGGCTTGGTAGAGATGCTCCAGATTACCAGCACCACCCGAGGCAATCACAGGAATCGACACAGAGCTTGAAATCATGTGAAGCAACTCAAGGTCGTAGCCTTGCTGCGTGCCATCTTTATCCATGCTGGTGAGCAGAATTTCTCCAGCGCCAAGTGCGGCTACACGCTGCGACCATTCGAGCGCATCGAGTCCTGTTGCTCGCTGTCCTGAATGTGTAAAGACCTGCCAGCGCGTGCTATCGCGCTTAACATCGATAGCGACCACAACAGCTTGCGAGCCATAGCGCTCGGCAAGTTCTGAAATCAGTTCAGGTGTTTGGACGGCTGCGGTGTTGAGAGAAATTTTATCTGCCCCGTAAAGAAAGGCTTCACGAGCCGTTTGCATAGAGCGAATGCCACCGCCGACCGTGAGCGGAATGAAGACTTGCTCAGAGACCTTGCGCACTTCCTCCAAAGTGGTTTTGCGCGATTCGACCGAGGCGGAAATGTCTAAAAAAACAAGTTCGTCAGCAAGTTCGCTGTTGTAGAATTTGGCTTGCTCGACAATAGAGCCTGCGTCGCGCAGCGACTGAAAATTGACGCCTTTGACGACGCGCCCATCTTTGACATCAAGGCAGGGAATGATTCGCTTTGCCAGCATGGCGTTTGATAGTAAAAATTCAAAGCAAAATAAAAAGATACTGAAATCTTGCGATTCGATACGTTACATATCTTCAAAATCTATCTTGCAATTCAAGGAAGAGGTATTTAATTTGAACGCCGATGTACAACATTGCTGCGCCGCAAAGGCTAATTCCAATTAACAACAAATTTCAAAACTCAATCAATATGTCAGAAGTGATTCAAGAGCAGTTGCAAGCCACGATGGATTTCAGTTACACTGAAAACCAGAAGATGGTAGCAGAGATTGTCAGAAATTTCCTTGCGCGAGAATATCCCCCAAGCCGAATGATGCAAGACGATGAAGGGCAGAAATTCCCGTTGGATGTGGTCATGAAAGCCGGTGAGTTAGGCTTGCTGGGTGTGATTTTCCCAAATGACATGGGCGGTGCAGGCTTCGGATATTTGGAATACATCGTCATCATTGAAGAGCTTGCGAAGTTCGATCCGAGCTTAGCGCTGACAATTGCAGCGCATAACTCACTTGGTACGAACCACATCTATCAATTTGGCTCAGAGGCGCAGAAGCGTAAGTACATTCCTGATCTTGCCAGTGGCAAAAAACTTGCGGCATGGGGACTTACAGAACCGAACTCTGGTAGCGATGCAGCAGGCATGCTCACTACTGCAGTGCGTGATGGCGATTACTGGGTACTCAATGGCACGAAGAATTTTATTACCAATTCGCACTCTGCTGAAGTAGCTGTGGTGATGGCAATTACCGACCGCGAAAAAGGCAATCATGGCATTTCTGCATTCATCATCGAAAAAGGTACGCCGGGCTTCAGTGCAGGCAAGAAAGAAAACAAACTCGGCATGCGCGCCTCTGAAACTGGGCAACTTATCATGGACAACTGCCGAATCCCATACGATAATCTCATCGGCGAAGTCAACGAGGGCTTCAAGCAAGCTATGAAAATTTTGGATGGCGGCAGAATTTCAATTGCAGCGCTGTCGGTCGGTCTGGCACAAGGTGCTTTGGAGGCATGCATCAAGTATGCCAAAGAACGCAAGCAGTTTGGCAAGCCGATTGGCGAATTTCAAGCCATTCAATTCAAGTTGGCAGATATGGCAACGGAAATTCAAGCGGCTCGTTTGCTGACAATGAAAGCCGCCTCGCTCAAAGATGAAGGTAAAGACACGAATATGGAATCGTCGCAAGCAAAACTCTTTGCATCAGAAATGGCGGTGCGCGTTACAAATGAAGCTGTGCAAATCTTTGGAGGCTATGGTTTCATCAAGGAGTATCCTGTAGAGAAATACTACCGTGATGTCAAACTGTGCACAATTGGTGAAGGCACATCGGAAATTCAGCGCATTGTGATTGCGCGCAACCTTGTGAAGCAATAACCTTCGGGTGAAGACGATAACAATTGGCATGTTGGGCGGCGGACAACTGGCGCGAATGACAGGATACGCCGCCTTGCGTTTAGGGTTTCAAATCGCCGTTTTTGAGCGCACGACCGATTCTCCAGCAGCTCAGCTTTCTCACTTGAATTTTGTTGGTGCATGGCACGATGAAGCCTTGCTCAAAGCCTTTGCGGAAGTCTCAGACCTCATCACACTTGAAAATGAGTTTGTCGATGCCAGCCTTCTTCAGCAGTTGCAAGCCTACGGCAAACCCGTTTATCCTACACCGCAGACCGTAGCACTCGTACAAGATAAACTCGTTCAAAAAGAAACGCTACGTGCGGCTGGTGTACCTGTTGCCCCGTTTCAAAACATTGCGTCAAGAGAAGAGGCTGTGGCTTTTGGTAAGTCATTTGGCTATCCTTTTTTGCTGAAAGCGCGCCGAGATGGTTATGATGGCTATGGCAATCGCACCGTAATATCCGAAGCTGATATCGACACTGCAATGACCACCTTAGGCTTTCCAGCCCGAGCGCTGATGGCAGAAGCCTTTGTAGAGTTTGAAGCGGAACTTGCAACAATGGTTGCACGCAGCACCAAAGGCGAAATCGTTGTCTATCCCGTTGTCGAGACCGTTCAAGAAAATCACATTTGTAAAATTGTCAAAGCGCCAGCCCAATTTTCGGCTGCCGTGCTATTGCAAGCCAGCCAGTTAGCGCAAGCAGCAATCGAGGCGGTGCAAGGGATTGGCATTTTTGGTGTGGAGATGTTTCTGACGACAGATAAACAAGTGTTGCTCAATGAACTGGCGCCGCGCCCACACAATTCAGGGCATTACACGATTGAGGCATGTGTTACTTCACAGTTTGAAAATCATTTGCGTGCAATTTTAGGCTATCCGCTCGGTAGTGCAGAGATGCTAACGAAAGCCGCCGTAATGGTAAACCTGTTAGGCAAGCACAACGCCCCGCTGGATTTAGCATCTTTACCTGATGCACTGCGGGCAACACGCGCTAAGGTGCATATCTACGGTAAAAGTCAGTCACGCATCGGTCGCAAAATGGGACATGTGACCGTTGTCGGAGAATCGATTGAAGAGTGCTTGCAGCACGCGATGTGTGCCGCAAAGGCAATTCAGATTTGAGCACGCATGAAGAAAAACGCATCTGTACATTTGCACTCTAAACGCTGCGTTGTATATTTGCGACTCATTCTCTACAAGCGCGGTTAGCTCAGTTGGTTAGAGCGCCACCTTGACACGGTGGAGGTCAGTGGTTCGAATCCACTATCGCGCACAAAGTCTCACCAGTAACATCTGCATAAAGTCAAAGCAATTGCAAACAAGTAGGTAATAGCCTGTGAGCACGGCTCTGCATCTTGGAACAAAAACTGCAAACTCTACTTACACCTCATCATCGCAAATGACGCCAAGAGAACTCGGTTACCAGATGCCACCTGAATGGGCGCCACACAAAGCCACATGGCTATCATGGCCTCACAATCCTAACACATGGCCCGGAAAATCACTCGAACCGGTGTGGGCAACCTTCATTGAAATCATTCGCTTCCTTGTAGCTCACGAAGAGGTGCATATCAATGTAACCGGCGAAGAGATGGAGCAGAGTATTCGAGACTTGGTGCAAAAAAGCGGGATTGTGCGCGACGCTGTAAGCAATATCTATTATCATCATTTTGCAACAAACGATGCGTGGTGCCGCGATCATGGACCAAATTACATTCTGCGCAAACAAAACGGCACTGTCGAGAAAGCAATTATTGATTGGGGCTACAATGCGTGGGGCGGCAAGTATCCGCCTTTTGATTTGGATGATGTGATTCCCAGAAAAATTGCAGAGTGGCAAGGCTTGCCATGTTTTGAGCAATCCATGATTCTCGAAGGCGGCTCAATTGATGTCAACGGTAAAGGCACACTGCTCACTACACGCTCCTGCCTGCTTAATCCAAATCGTAATCCGCATCTTTCGCAAGCACAAATTGAGCAGCAACTCAAAGATTATTTGGGCGTCAGTAAAATTCTCTGGCTCGGTGAAGGCATCGTCGGCGATGACACTGATGGTCATATTGACGACATTACACGCTTTGTTAATCCTAATACAATTGTAACAGCAATTGAAGAAGATAAGAGCGATGACAACTACGAACCACTCAAAGAAAATTATGAGCAGCTAAAGACTATGACCGACCAAGATGACAGACCCTTCAACATTATTACAATCCCAATGCCTGAGCCAGTCTATGAACAAGGACAGCGTTTGCCAGCCAGTTATGCAAATTTTTACATTGCAAATAATGTCGTGCTTGTGCCAACTTATCGGTGTGCAAATGATCTCAAAGCCTTAGAGATTTTGCAGAAATGTTTTCCGACACGACGCGTGCACGGCATTGATTGCACTGATCTTATTTGGGGACTTGGGGCAATTCACTGCGTAACGCACGAGGAGCCAGCAGCAGAGTTTTTCTAACCGAAGATGCAAAAACATGGCAGAAGAAAACTTACCCAGCGCAGCGCAGAGCAGCAAGGCACCTGACAATTTTAATGCAATTCTATGGGGAGCAGGGGTTATTGCAGGCATTAGTCTCGTACCATACATCGGGCTAATTAGCAATTTTTGTTGTTTAGGTATTATTGTTGGGGGCGTTATTGCGGTGTTTCAGTATGTCAATGAGTATCAACTTACGGTGCGCGGCGGTGAAGGCTTCAGACTCGGCGCAATCGCAGGCTTGCTCGGTGGCTTAGCGTATTTTGTCGTTTTTACGGCGGTGCAAGTTCTCTTTGATTACCAAATCAATGCAGAAGAAAGCAGACAAATGATAATGGCACTTTTAGGCTCCGACCCAGAGGTACGCCAGCAAATGGAAGAGGCCTTTCGCCAGCAGAAAGCTGAAGCGCTAAGCATAACGAATATTTTGATTGGACTGATTTTCACACTGATTATTTATCCAATCGCAGCAGGTATTGGCGGTGCAATAGGTGCAGCACTGTTCCAGAAAGGACAAGCAAGGCAGTCTTCTCTCTAAGCCATGACGCCGGATTCATTATTCGCCCATAGCGTTGAAGCCTATCAAGAAATTTTGCAGTCAAATCGTCCAGCTGATGCGCTGCTATCAACCTACTTCCGAAATCGCAAGTATCTGGGGGCGCACGATAGAAAATTCATTGCTGAGACGGTATTTGGGGCACTGCGTAAGCACCTGTGGTTGAGCGCACTCTCTGAAAAATTTCTCGCTGAACAGGGGTTGCCGCAAAATTTCATGCGGTTTTTATCCTCGTTTTTTTTTTCTTGAACAACGCACGCTTGAGCCGGCGTTGCTGCTTGCAACTCTTCAAAAACGCTATGCCTTTCGAAGTGAGACAGTAGAACGCCTTGTTGCGTTCTGGACAGAGCATCGTCAGGTGTCGGAGGATACAAGTCCTCAAAGTCTGTCGTGGCGCTATGCATTTCCGCTGTGGATGACGGAAAAGCTCTTAGAGACAAGGTCGCCAGATGAGGTTGCGGCGCTTTACCATGCGATGAATACACCGGCGCCGGTGACGCTGCGTGTCAATACGATGAAGATTACACGAGAGGCTTTACAGGAAAAATTGCGGAGCGAAGGGATCGAGGTGCGCAAGGGTTATCTTTCACCAGATGCACTCTACTGCGAAGAACGGCGCAACGTGATGCAAACTGAGGTGTTCAAGCAAGGTCTTTTCGAAATTCAAGATGAAGGGAGCCAAATCATTTCGCGGCTTTTGAATCCAAAGCCGGGTCAAAAAGTTTTGGATGCGTGCGCAGGTGGTGGCGGAAAAACGTTGCATTTAGCAACGTTGATGCGCGGACAAGGCAAAGTCTTTGCATTTGAAAAATATGAGAAACGCTTTGGTAATATCCGTGAGCGTATTCGGCGTTCGGGATTACAGAACATTGAATTGGTGCGACCAGAGCAATTTGAGCAATTTGAAAAAAGATTTGGCGGAAAACTTGATGCGATTCTCATTGATGCGCCTTGCACAGGGTCGGGTACAGTGCGGCGCAATCCAGACCTGAAACTGCGCTTGACAAAAGAGGCTTTGCAAAAAATGGTACAAGTGCAACTTGAAGTGTTATCGCGCTATGCGCCGTTGCTAAAAGAAGGTGGCACAGCTGTGTATGCGACATGTTCAATTTTTGAAGACGAAAATGAGCGCGTCGTGGAAACGTTCTTGAACCGATACGCCTCATTTAAGTTGATTAGTCCAGAAGAGCAACTGAAAGCAAGCCAAACAACAAAAGAACTTGCAGCACTGATAGCGCGCGTGCAACAGGCGCCCTATCTCAAGCTCTTGCCGCACCAAGATGAAACCGATGGCTTCTTTGCAGCGGTCTTAATAAAAACTTAACGGGCGGAGAAAGATAGGTTCATGATATGTTCAAATTTTGTAGTTATAATTGCTCCAATTCGCATGCAATTTTCACGACGATAGTTTGCAATAAGTAAGCTATCAAAAACGTCTCATTAGCAAAAGGCTTTTTAAGTATGCCAAGTAGAATTCTCTTCGTAGATGATGAGCCAAATGTGCTGCTCTCGCTGACCGAACTTTTCCGAGAGGAACGCCCTTATACAGCGCAACGCGGGAAAGATGCCTTAGAAATCCTTCGAAAACATCCTGAAATCGATGTTATTGTGACCGATCAACGTATGCCATTGATGACAGGCGTAGAGTTTTTGCGTGAGGCGAAAAAAATCAACCCAATTGCGATTCGCATTTTACTGACAGGATATTCTGACCTCAATGAGGTGCTAGGGTCAGTCAACACAGGAGAAGTCTATCGCTACATTCTCAAGCCGTGGGATGTTGATAAACTGAGAAGCACAATAAAACTGGCTTTGGAGCTGGCACAGCGTAGCCGGCTAATTTCACCAAAAACGCCAGTTGCCACAGCGACAAGTGCGGCGCCATCCACAGCACCAACGACGAGAGCAAGTGATACCAGCGCAAACGCTCGCGCTTTCATTCCTGAGAAACTGCCTATTCTCGTCATTGACAACAATCATTCGCATCTGGCTTCGCTGCGTGAGCTCTTCGCAGAAAATTATGTCGTCAATGTGAGCAGTTCGGCTCAAGCGGCTATAGAAGTGCTCAAACGTACCCCAATGGCTGCGATTATTACAGAACTAAACTTGCCAGACACTGACCCCGTCCAATTTCTTGGTGAAGTCAAGTCATTTAATCCAAACACACCGATTATTGTGCTGAGCTCAATGAAAGATTCAAGCATGGCAATTCAACTCATCAATCAAGTGCAGGTGTTTCGCTATCTGGTGCGACCGCTGCGCCGTGATGCCCTTGAGAGCACGGTGCAAACCGCTGTCGGGCTCTACAAGACCTACACAGCAGCGCCGAGCTTGAACCTGAAGAATCTCGAAAACGACATCCTCAAACAAAGTAACAATCCCATCAAATAGAGCAGTGGCTAGCCTGCTTCAATGAAGAAATATCTCTTTGTTTATCGCACATCCTTGCAGCGCTTTGTGCAGTATCGTAGCGAGTTAGTGATTGACTTTGTAGGCAAAATTGTGATTCCTATCGGTGTGCAGCTCTTGCTTTGGAGAGCAGTCACGCAAGCAACCGACACAGGCACGATTGCAAATTATAGCTTTGAAGCGCTGGTGCAATACAGCCTATTTAGCATTGTGATTTACAACTTAATGAAAGCAGACTATGCCGAGCGTGAAATTGCTCGCTCGATTCGCGAAGGCGAACTCAACAAGTTTCTCTCCAAGCCGATTGATTTTGCACTCTACTACTTTGCCGTGTTTCTTGCTGATAATACGCCAGTGATAATTTCTGCGCTCCTGCTATACGCTGTATGCAGCGCACTGGGTATCATTGTGCCTGATGTCCTCGCTGTGGGACTATGTGCCATAGCAACATTATGCGGCATGGCAGTAGCTTACCTGATGGGATTTCTCGTTGCCATGCTGGCATTCTGGATGGATGAAGTCTGGACACTGTTTGTGATGAAGAATTTAACGCTGTGGTTTTTAACTGGGCAACTGGTGCCTCTGGACATGTTTCCCAAAGTGGTACAAGAGATCGGCAAGTTCTTACCATTTGGCTATCTTGCTTATTTTCCGACAAAAATTTTAACTGCATCGCTCTCACTCAGCGAAGTAGGGATTGGTTTGCTCACGATTTTATCGTGGGTAGCTGTGTTTTATATTATCTATAAGCTATTTTGGAATTTTGCCTTGCACAAGTATGGGGCATTTGGCGGTTGACGCATTATTCTCGCATTATTTTGATTGATAAGAACATGATTATTGCAATTGGTAGCGATGAACGCACACTGCTCACGGATGCAGTTGAGCAGGAGTTAGAATCAAAAGGTCATGAATTAGTGCGCTTTGGTGCACTAAAAGAAGGCGCATCGAGTGATGAAAAACGCTGGACAGCGGCAGCAAAAGCAGTTGCAGAAGCGGTCTCACAGGGTGAGTGCCATACTGGCGTGCTATTTTGTTGGACGGGAACAGGCGTGGCGATGGCGGCAAACAAAGTGCCGAATGTGCGCGCTGCACTTTGCGTGGATGCGCAAACCGCACAGGGCGCACGGCGCTGGAACGACGCCAACGTGCTGGTCATGAGTCTGCGCTTGACATCAATTGCTGTGGCTAAAGAAATATTGCGCGAGTGGTGTATTACGCAGCCCGATAAAGACGAAGAAAACTTGCGATGCTTAGCAGAACTGCGCGACCTTGAAAAAGCATATCTCTCACAAAACATATCTGAAGCCTAACTTTCCATGCCTAAATCATCGCTTGCGCCTCAGGCAGGTCAGAAGCATGTGCCAAAGAATGGAAAACTGCATGCAAAGGAAAAGCCAGTGGTCGGCATCATCATGGGGTCAGATTCAGATATGCAGACCATGCAGGAAGCAGCATTTGTGATGGAAGAATTTGACGTCCCGTTTGAGATGAAAGTGGTCTCTGCGCATCGTACGCCTGACGATATGGCAAAGTATGCTAAAACTGCTAAGGCAAGAGGTTTGAAGGTGATTATCGCAGGAGCAGGCGGTGCAGCGCACTTGCCCGGAATGACTGCCTCGCACACGACTTTGCCGGTCATTGGCGTGCCTGTACTTTCTCGTGCACTTAACGGCGTGGACTCCCTTTACTCGATTGTACAGATGCCTGCTGGAATTCCTGTAGCGACGGTCGCAATTGGCAATGCACGCAATGCGGGGCTGCTTGCTGTGCAAATCCTTGCGTTAAGTGATGAGACATTGGGCCAAAAACTCGAGCAGTTCAGAAAAGACATGGCGGAAAACTCACGCGCAAAAAATAAATCGCTTCAAATCAAACTTTGATGGCGATGCCAAAACAGTCAGAATTTGAAATCACAAAAGGAACACTGCTTATCGCTAATGTGGCGCTGCAGGACCCTAACTTCAAGCGCACAGTGGTGCTGCTCTGTGAGCACAACGAGCAAGGTACATTTGGCTTGGTACTGAATCGACCACTTGACCTCTATCTGCCCGATGTCCTAGAAGAATTCGATGAGTGGGAAGCCCCACTGTGGTTGGGCGGACCTGTGCAAACAAATACGCTGCATGTGTTGCATACAATTGGCGAACGCATTGAAGGTAGCATAGAAGTAGCTGATGGAGTGTTTTGGGGCGGTGATTACGAAGAAATCCGAGAACTGATTCGACTTAAAGTGCTCGATAAGACAAATCTCAAATTTTTTCTAGGCTACTCGGGCTGGGGAGCAGGACAATTAGAAGACGAGATGCAAAGCGGATCGTGGTATCTTGCTAAAGCCTCGCAACAAGTGGTGTTTTCAGAGCCGCATGACAAAATGTGGCGCAGAGTGCTACGCGCAAAAGGCGGTGATTATGCTTACATCGCCAATTTTCCCGAAGATCCCCGCTTGAACTAACCCCAATAAGAGACATCGTCAGACAATGCAGGGTACAAACGAGAAAGAAAAGCAACTGCAAAAAAAGTCCAAGACATGAACAAAATGCAACGGTATTTAGTGCGTTCACACCTTGCCCCAAATTAGAGCGAGAGCGTTCTCTACTTTAACCATGCACCACGATGAACTGCTGCCGGCAATTGCCATATCCGTCATAGCGGCTACAGCATTAGGCTTCATAGCCAAAGCCGTACGCTTGCCCCTGCTCATTGCCTATATTCTGGCAGGTATCGTGGTAGGACCAAAAGTGGGCTTCGGCTGGGTGCAAAGTGAAGCACAAATCCAATCTATCTCAGAAATTGGTCTCATCCTTTTGCTATTCATCATTGGCTTAGAAATTGACCTCAAAAAACTTTTTCGTGCAGGCAAAGCCGTCTCCATAACAGGGCTATTGCAAGCCCCAATCTGTTTTGCAATTGCTTGGGGGGTGCTGTGGTTGGCAGGCTTTGAGAATCACAATGGTAAGTATGAATTGGTGTATCTGAGCTTTGGCTTGGCGATTAGCTCAACGATGATTGTTGTCAAAGCCCTCTATGAAAAGCATGAACTTGATACCTTAGCAGGGCGCATCACGCTGGGCGTCTTAGTGTTTCAAGACATCTGGGCAATTATTTTTCTTGCTATCCAGCCAAATCTCCTAAATCCAGAGCTGCTCTCGCTCTTAGGGTCATTTGCCAAAGGTGTAGGGTTGGTGGTGTTTTGCCTGCTGCTCAACAAATTTGTCTTGCCGCAGCTGTTTAATACCATTGCGAAATTACCTGAATTTATGCTCATCGTATCGCTAGCATGGTGTTTTTTAGTAGCCTCTCTGGCTACGCTGGCTGGGCTCTCCAAAGAAATGGGCGCACTGATTGCCGGGCTTAGCCTCTCCACTTTCCCCTATAACCTCGATGTAATTGCAAAGGTCATCAACATTCGAGATTTCTTCATTATGCTCTTCTTAGTGGCACTGGGCATGCAAATTCCAATGCCAACATGGACGGTGCTTAGTGTGGCGCTGGGGCTCTCTATGCTTGTCGTAGCAAGCCGATTCTTGTCGGTTTGGACCTTGCTGACGGCACTCCAGCAAGGGCGGCGTGTCGGCATAATTTGTTCTATTAACCTTTCGCAAATTTCAGAATTTGCACTGGTGGTAGGCTCAATTGGCTTAGCCTATGAGCACATTGAAGCCGAGACCGTGTCCTACATTGTCTTTACACTGGTCTTTACGGCAGTGCTGTCGACTTATCTTATTGTATCAAGCCACGAGATTTTTCTTAAGCTCAATCAATGGCTAACAGCGGCAGGTCTCAAAGAATCTGTCGAACAAGAAGGGAGCGGAAAAGACGAAGAAAAAACCGTGTTTATTCTTGGGTTTTTCAAGTTTGCAAGTTCCTTGATTTATGAAATTGAGCAGCAGCAAAATCCGTTGAAGTCGCATATCCGCATCATTGACTTTAATCCTACCGTAATTCAGGCGCTTCGTCAAAAAGGCTACGACACACAGTATGGCGATATTGCTCACATTGAGACCCTGCATCACTTAGGTATTCACAATGCCCAAGTGGTGATTTCAACGGTGCCAGATTCGCTGCTCAAAGGCACTTCAAATATGAATATCTTGAAAGCTGTTCAGCAGCATGCACCAAAAGCAAAGGTTATTGTCATCTCCGAAGATATTACCTATGCGGTGCAGCTCTACAATGCAGGGGCAGATTATGTGCTCATTCCACGATTGCGTGTGGCGCAGCAGCTCTTAGAAGTCATTGAAAAATCATTCGACTGGACGCAGCCCGGGTCATCAACCGAGAGTTACAAAGAACTTCAAGCTCGAAAAGAAATACTTAGTTAAATGGTTAAACAGTCCTGGCAAGAGGATAGCCCAGTGTTTGATGCTGATGCACATCACTCAATCGTGTAGTCAACTGTAAGCTGCTGGTCAGAACTTTCACGCACATTCTTGAAGCGAGCGCGACTAAAAATCTGCTGAATGCAATCTTGAAGCATTTGCAGTGGCAGGGGCGAACGCATAATCTGCACATCGCTGGCGTAGCCATCAGGCTGAATCAGAAGGCGCAGTTGTAAGATGCCTTTTGGTGCATCTTTGCCCAAGCCTGAATACACACTTTGCAGACAAGCCAGCAGAAATTTTTCCTGCTGTTTTAGTGTGCGTGTAACATCTTCTTCTGTGCGAACGCCACGACTAAGGCGCATTGCGTCATAATTGCCGTGTAGCGAAATATGAACCGTGCTGCTATCGCTTTGCGCAAGAGCAACTCCAGATGTCAAGAAAAGCGTAAAGAGCAGAACCATGCTCAAAAATCGTAGTTGCATATTATCTCCCATTTAGAAATTTATCCCAACGAAATGCCTTGCGCTGATCACTGCCTTTCTTTGCGACTTCCTCTGCTTTATCCATTAAGAATGTCGTCATGGTTTGAATAATCCAAGTATAATTGTCGTGTCCGACAGAGTGATAATCAGCATCAGGGGCGGGGTTCATGTAGTCAATCGCATAAGGAATGCCATCGCGCACAGCAAATTCAATGGTGTTCAAGTCATAGCCTAAGGCTTCACAAATCTCAATGCTGTATTGGGTCATGGTCTTTTGCAGGGACTCAGATGGCGAAAAACTGGCTTGATAACGCAAGTGATGCGGATTGCGAGGCTCATAGGGCATAATATGCACATGCGTTTTGCCAACGCAGTAGCAGCGATAGTATTCTTCAAACTCAATGCTCTCTTGCATCACCATGCAAATAGTACCAGTCTGATTGTACTTCTCGAAGAATTCGTGTGGGCTATGAATTTTATAGACGTGCTTCCAGCCACCACCATCGAAGGGTTTGAGCCAAAGCGGAAAACCAACATAGTCAAAGCACTCCTGCCAATTAAGCGGGTAAATAAGATTACGCATGGATTCGGATGTGGTGTTCGGCGGATGCTCATTGCTCGGTAAAATCACGGTTTTAGGCACGGGGATATTCATGCGTGTGGCGAGTGAGTAATTAAAAATTTATCGTCTGCACTCCACCAGAAGGGATTATTGACGATATAGGTGCCACTGAGTACTGCGTTTTTAAGGTAAGCCCGATAGAAATCAATCTCGTGCGAGATACGATCAAGAATAACCGTGTAAGGGCAAGGCTCAGCCATTTTCAGCCCACCAAGTTTGATAAATTCGGCAATGATATGGCGTCCTTGTGCTTCGGCTTCACGGTTGATGTTAGCGATAAGTCCTTCTGGGAAGGAATTTTCTTGACCGCGAAGAATTCCGATGCGCAGCGCTTCAGAGGCAGGAGAACTTGGAGATGTTGAAGTAGAAGCAGAGGTAGACTCACCTGATGATGTGGTTGTTTTTTTCCCTCTTGGCATAGCAAGTTTGAATGATGTTAAGTTTGCGTAGATGCTGCAGCAAAGTTCGCAAATATGCAGCAAAGCACAAAAAACACAAGTGCGAGAGATGTGGATACTAAGTAATGGTTAGAATAGACTTGGCGGAGCAGAGGGAGTTTTGAAAACAAAAGAAAAACTTTATTTTGGACAAAAACTGTAAATCTCGGTAGGAAATGTGTGTTATTAAGCAGGAAGCGTACTGGCAAAAGGCTATTAGGGTGAGAGGGATTGTGCTCTGTCTTTATTCTGTTATTGCAATTTCTTTATACTATCCTGCCGTTGCAGTCAGTCAAGAACCCACATTATTACCACAAATAGCGCATACAAAGTGCATTCGTTCAATTGCAGTCAGCCCTGATGAGCGGTATGTATGGTCAGGTGGTGAAGATGGCAAGTGTGCGATGTGGGATCTGAGAACGATGAAAGTGCTTGATGTATTGGCAGAGCAAGAAAGTGATCAGTTTTTAGGAAAGTACCCAATAGTGAATGCAGTTGCATGGAGTCCAAATAGTAAGTACATTGCCTCTGGGGGGCAGGATGGAAATTTAATCGTTTGGGAAGTAAGCAGCAGGAAGAGAATCTTCAAAGAAGCTATTGGCAGTAGTGTATGCGCAGTAGAGTTTAGTGAAGATAGCAAAGACGTTTTTGTTGGCTTAAAAGATGGAAAAGTAAAGGTATACAGGGTAGAAGTTGATGAGGTTTTCATTCCCTTTGGAGATGTAACGAAGCCGAATAGGTTTGTAAGCGAGTTGAGAGGGCACGAAGGAGAAGTAAGTTTTATAAAGAGGCTTGATGGAAAAAAAGTAATATCAGTTAGCAGTGTTTGGACAGGGGAGAAGTCAAGTATAAAAATATGGGATTTGGAAAGTAAAGAGCAGGTGAAGGCATTTTCGGAGCTTCAAGAAAGGGTGTATAGTATGGCAGTAAGCCCGGACAGGAATTACATAGCAACGGTAGGAAGTGCTAAAACCGTAAGAATATGGGACCTTGAGAGTGGAAAGCAAGTGCTTACAATCAAGAGTGTCACAGATAATCAATATGAGCAATGTTCGCTTGCCTACACTGCTGATGGAAAAACTTTAGTATTAGGCGAGATAAACTCCACGAAATTTTTTGACGTGAAAACAGGAAAGTTAGAGCAACTCTCAAAAATAGCTGCACTAAATTTTAATTCATTTGCAATCTGGCAACTTTGGACAAACAGATTAGGCTGTTAGATATGGAGTGTGTAGCTATTCATCCGAATCAAAATATCTTTGTGACAGGTGGAGGAGATGGTAGGTTACGCATTTGGGATATGCAAACAGCATCGCTCAAACAAGTAATTGATAGTAAAAGCAAAAAAATGATAAGTAAAGAGGAGTATAAAAGTTGATAATGTGAACACAATTGCAGTAAGTTCTGACGGAAATGAACTTGCTGCAGGTAGCGATGAGCAAACCATAAGAATTTGGAATTTGAAAACAGGTAACCAAATAGAACAAATACTGCTTGACGGAAGAGGAAGAGTACTTGCTCTGGAATTTGGAATGGATAGCAAAACTGTTTTTTGTGCAACAGCTTTATCTGAATTACTAAAGGTAAACAGAGAAAGAAAAACAATAGAAAAGTTTGCTGGACGCTACTCAGGGCAAGCGGGCAATATTACCAGGATGTCACTTCGGGGAGATGGTAAGCAGCTTATTACAGGACGTTGATGAAAAAAATTATGAGAAAGCAAAAAACTACGCAATTCGAGCGGTAGAAGTTGGAACAGAAAAAAAAGAGGAACTTGCAAAAGCATATCACAATGCAGGAGTATGCTATGAGAAAATAAGGGATATGAAGAAAGCAGTAGCTTACTATGAAAAAGCAATCGAGACAAATAATGCATATTATCCAGCATACTTAGCACTTGGTTCAAATCACTACAACTTAGGTAATTATGGTTCAGCGTTAGAGTACCTAGAAAAGTACATAGAGAAAAACCCGGACGTAGAGAAAGAAAAAAAGATAAGCATTCTTGAAATTATGTCTTATAGTGCTGGTCAAATAGGAAATGATGAAAAAGTTGAAAAATACGAAGGATATTGGAAGAATTTTACAGAGGCTTGGAAAGGCTATTACAATGCAGTTCCTTCTGACAACGAAGCACCATACTGGATAGGATACTTTTATGGCAAAATTGGAAATAACAGCGAAGCTCTATACTGGCTCAAAATTGCGGCAAGAAACGGTAATGCTGATGCACAGAGAATGCTTCGCTCAAATGGAGTAAGTTGGTAAAAATTTTCATTTTCATAACTTTAGAAACCTTAATATTTACTGGCTTTATGCTTAAGTGCACTATTTTAGGCATAACTGTATGTGCTACACTATACATATCATCGGCGTTTGCACAAGTACCAGTAGAAGAGAAAGAGTCGCAGAACTTTATAGCACAGTTACTAAGCAGTGATGAAATTGAAATTGCCTTGAAGTTGCATAATGAGGCACGTAGGGAATGCGGTGTAGAGCTGTTGGAATGGTCGGAAGAACTCTCGCAGTATGCAAGAGAATGGGCTAATGAGTTAGCCAAGCGTGGTTGCCGATTTTTCCATCGACCAAATAACCCGTATGGAGAAAATCTTTTTACAGGCACAGAAGGGTACTACACTATCGCTGATGCAGTCAAAGCGTGGCTAAGTGAAAAATCACTATTCGAACGTGATCCATCTACGCATAACTCTTTCAGAGGGGTCGGACATTACACGCAAATAGTTTGGAGAAATACAAAATATGTAGGCGGCGCAAAAGTATTTTGCAATGGACAAATGATAGTGGTGTTTAACTATGATCCTCCCGGAAATTATATTGGTCAAAAGCCTTATTAATTCGTAAAGGATTTACAAAGAGCAAATAGCGTAGACCTACTTTTTTGGATACTACTGCTACCGAAGTATGAAAGTCTACTTGCTTAAATCTAAAGGTAAAGGCATCGTCCCGGACTACATTCAAGTGCGTAGCGAAGATTACGCCATCATCGGCTATTTCAAAGCGAGTAATCCGGAAAAGGGACTTGATGAGATTGGTATTGAGGACGAAGCACGCCGAGAACGTGCAATGAAAATTTTTGAAAATCTGGAATACGGTAAAATGGCGCTGGTAGAGTTGTAATTAAAAAAATAAGGCTATAAAAAAGTCAGCGTAGAGGAAACAAAAATAAAGCAAGAGCAATAAAGACGCTTTGCCAAGAAGCTTTGAGTCCGAAACTCACAATCATTCACAACAGGCAGGTCATTTCCTTGAACTCCGATAAAGCCTGATGATTAAGCGAGTAACAAACCTTTGAGCCAATTTTCATCCCTTGAACAAAGCCGGCATCTTTGAGAACTTTCAAATGCTGCGAGACTGTAGCTTGGGCAAGCTGCAGCAGCGCAACAAGTTCACCGCAAATGCAGCCGCGCGATTTGAGAATCTGAATAATCTGAAGGCGCACAGGATGCGAAAGCGCTTTCATTTTCAAGGCGAGTGTGTTGCGCTGCATTGCATCTACTAGAAAATCTTTCGTCATAGCAGTGATATCTTTGCAGTAGCGTATATTTGCGACTTACCCCAGAAAAGTTACATCGCATTGCGTCCGTTTTGATGGCTTCATAAAGCAGCAAAGCAAAACATAAGGCAAAACGGCACATGTATTCAGTATGTTTCTATAATAATGAAGTCTATTTGTAATCAAACAGCGACAGCAACAGCTCAATCTCATATGTCAGAACCACTACGCACATCTTTGGAAGAACTGAGCGATCAAATGCGGGTGCGGCGCGAAAAACTGCAACGGCTCCGCGAACAAGGCATTGAACCCTATCCATACGCCTTTGACATCACGCACCACGCACAAACCATTTTGGAGACCTTTAAAGATGGTGAATCAACTGATGTCTCCATCGCAGGACGCATCATGAGTATCCGCATTATGGGTAAAGCCTCATTCTTTCACATTCAGGATTCAACTGCGAAAATCCAAATCTACATTCGTAAAGATGATGTGGGCGAGACAGCCTACGACACTTTCAAGCATCTCTATGATATTGGCGACATCATCGGCATTAAGGGCTACACCTTTCGAACCAAGATGGGGGAAATCTCTGTGCACGCAAAAGAGATGACCTTGCTTGCCAAAGCCCTGCGTCCAATTCCTGTAGCCAAAGAAGAAGAAGTCAACGGACAAAAAATTGTCTATGATGCATTTTCAGACAAAGAGCAGCGCTATCGCCAACGGTACGTGGACTTAATTGTCAATCCAGAAGTGCGAGAAGTCTTTCGTAAGCGTGCAAAAATTATCAACACGATTCGTGCATTTTTGGATGAAAAGGGTTACTTGGAAGTTGAAACGCCAATCTTGCAACCTGTCTACGGCGGCGCAACTGCACGACCCTTCATCACGCACCATAATGCACTCGGCATTGATCTCTATCTGCGCATCGCTAATGAACTTTATCTCAAACGCTTGATTGTCGGTGGCTTTGAAGGCGTTTATGAATTTGCCAAAGATTTTCGTAACGAGGGATTAAGTCGCTTCCATAACCCCGAATTTACACAAGTCGAGTTCTATGTGGCTTACAAAGATTATCTTTGGATGATGGAGCAAGTAGAAGTGCTCTTTGAACGCATCGCACTGACGGTAAATGGCACGACCAAAACGCGTTTCAATGGACACGAGGTTGATCTCAAACCGCCATACCGTCGCCTAACGCTGGCTGATGCTATCAAGGAATTCACAGGCAAAGATATTGAAGGAAAAAGTGAAGCCGAGCTGCGCATAATCGCAAAAGAACTGGGGGTTCATGTTGAACCGAGCGATAGCAGCAGTAAAATCATTGATGCGATTTTCGGCGAACATGTCGAGCCGAAACTCATTGCACCGACTTTCATCATTGATTATCCAATTGAAATGTCGCCGCTGACGAAAAAGCATCGCTCAAAGCCCGGACTGGTGGAACGCTTCGAGCTCATCGTAGCCGGCAAAGAACTGTGCAATGCGTATAGCGAACTTAACGACCCAATCGATCAGCGCGAACGTCTGGAAGAACAAGCACGGCTGCGCGAACGCGGCGATGATGAAGCCATGACCATTGATGAAGATTTTCTGCGTGCGCTCGAATACGGGATGCCACCGACTGCAGGTATCGGCATCGGCATTGATCGACTCACGATGCTCATCACAGGACAAGACTCTATTCGCGACGTGATTTTCTTTCCACAAATGCGACCAGAGTAAGCCAAAAGAATGTGAAAGACCATGTCCTCGCTGTATGAGCAACTTGGTGGAGATGCAGGCGTACGTAAGCTGGCTGAAGCCTTCTACGACGTGATGGAAAATGACCCACGCATAGAGACTGTGCGCGCCTTGCATCCGAAAGATCTGACACATTCACGCGAAAAGTTTTACCTTTTTCTATCGGGCTGGTTAGGCGGTCCACCACTCTATGTACAGAAGTATGGACACCCACGGCTGCGTGCACGGCATCTGCCATTTCCTATCGGCGAAAAAGAGCGAGATGAATGGATGCTCTGCATGCGCGAAGCTATGAAGAAAGTCAGGCTTAGCCCTGAGATACAAGCGCAACTGGAGACGGCGTTCTTCCGCACAGCTGACTTTATGCGAAACAAAAGAGAGTAGCCGCTCAAGTCTCTCAAGGCTTACGTAAAGCACAGATGCAAGCCACATCCACAATATCGCTCGGCTTGGCTCCACGCGAAAGGTCGTTCATGGGCTTGCAGAGGCCTTGGATGATAGGACCGATGGCAGTTGCACCACCAAGGCGTTCTGTAAGTTTGTAGCCAATGTTACCAGCGTCAAGATTTGGGAAAATAAACACATTGGCTTTACCTGCAACTGGGCTATTGGGCGCCTTGCGCTTGCCGACGCTCTCAACGAAGGCAGCATCAAACTGCATTTCACCATCAATGTGAAGCGAAGGGCAGCGTGCTTGGCAATCTCGAGCGCACGCACCACTTTCTCTACTGACTCATGTGATGCACTACCTTTTGTAGAGAAAGAAAGCAGTGCAACCATCGGCTCTTCACCTGTCAAGGCTTGATGCGAAGCGGCGGATGTGAGGGCAATATCAGCAAGTTCTTCCGAAGTGGGATAGGGTACAACCCCACAATCAGCAAAAGTAAAAACACGTCCTGCAGCCGAATAATGCGTTTCGGGAAAAGCCATCAAGAAAAAACTGGAGACCAAATTCGTCTGAGACTTATCGACACCAATAATTTGAATAGCGGCACGCAAAACATCAGCCGTAGTGTTCACAGCGCCAGCCACACAGCCATCGGCTTTACCTTTGCGTACCATCATTGCGGCATAAAAAAGTGGCTGACGAATAATCTTTGCAGCTTCGGCTTCTGTGATGCCCTTGTGTTGGCGCAGCAGAAAATACTCGTGTGCATAGTCTTCAAGGCAATCCGATGAGTCAATATCAACAATTCGGATAACATCCTCAGGAATGCGTAAGCCCAGCGATTGCGCACGCTCAAGAATTTCAGCGCGTTTGCCAATGAGCACAGGCTCAATGAGTTTGTGCTCAATCATTTCAGCGACAGCTTGCAGCGTACGCGTATCATCAGATTCAGGGAAGACCAGTGAGGCGTGTTTGGCTTTTGCTTGAGCACGAATACTTTGAAGAACACGGTGCATAGTTACTCCTTTTTTGATTTGGGGACAACGCTGCTAACTACGCATTTTTTATGGTTCAGACAAAATGTAGCGAGGGTTCAAGAGTACATTACACCTCCGAAACTTGTGTAGCAGTTTTTCGTAACCTAAGAAAGTTAGTACAAATGATGTAACTGTGTGTCCCTTTTCACCCGCTTTGCGAGCCACAAATTTTCTATTTTCATGAGCCGTAAGCCCTAACGCAAGGCTTTCAATTTAATTGAGTAATTCCTTAAAATGGCAAAGTTCCAGCCCAGTGATGTTGCAAAGTACATCGACCATACTAACCTTAAGCCCGAAGCTACCCCCGACGACATTAAACGGCTATGCAAAGAAGCGATGACCTATGGGTTTTATGCTGTGTGTGTAAACCCTGTGTTTGTCTCGCAGTGTGCACAGTGGCTTGCAGGGTCAGGTGTGAAACTCTGTACCGTGGTCGGTTTCCCGCTTGGAGCAGTGTTAACTGAAGTCAAGGCGAGAGAGACGGAACTTGCTTGCCAGCAAGGTGCAAGTGAAATTGATATGGTCTTACCGATTGGATTACTCAAGGCGAAGCTCTACAGTACAGTAGAAAGCGACATTCAAAGTGTGGTCAAAGTTGCTGCAGCAAACAATGCTCTTGTAAAAGTGATTCTTGAGACCGCACTGCTCAGCGAGGCAGAAAAAGTTATGGCGTGTGAACTTGCTAAAAGTGCAGGTGCGGCCTTCGTAAAAACTTCGACAGGGTTTGCAAAAACTGGTGCAACTGCAAAGGACGTACAACTGATGCGTAAGGCGGTTGGTGAGCAGCTTGGTGTCAAGGCATCTGGTGGCATCAAGACTTACGCAGATGCACTGACGATGATTGAAGCAGGAGCCTCACGCCTTGGAACATCATCAAGTGTAGCAATCATGGAAGAAATGCAGCGCAAAGCGTTGTAAGCCAATCCGCGTTACCATACTTTTACACATCGGACAAAGTCGACATCATTATTCAAATCATAGAAAAAATCACGTGTGAGACTTACTGTTGAAAAACTAACCAAACGTTTTGCTAATCATCGAGCGCTGGATGAAGTTACTTTTCAGTGCAAGGACGCAGAATTTTTTGCAGTCTTAGGCAAATCAGGCAGCGGCAAATCGACTTTAGCGCGCATGATTGCAGGTCTAGAAAAACCTAGTGAAGGGCGAATTTTCTTTGATGACAAGGAGGTAACTAGACTTGCAGCGCATCGGCGCAATGCGGTAATGGTCTTTCAAAACTATGCCCTGTTTCCGCATCTCAATGTCTTTGAAAATATCGCATTTGGGCTACGCGAAGCGCGTTGGCAAGAGCGCGAGATTCAGCAAGCTGTGGTGCAAGCCGCAAAAACACTGCAAATCGATCATCGGCTCTATCGAATGACGACAGAACTCTCAGGAGGTGAGCAGCAACGCGTAGCAATTGCACGCGCGATTGCAACACCTTCTGAAATCATTCTGCTCGATGAACCACTCTCAAACTTGGACGTGGTGCTGCGACGTGAATTGCAAAAGGAACTCAAAAGCCTGCAACGCAAAACGGGCAAAACCTTCATCTACATCACACACGATCAAGAAGAAGCACTAATGCTGGCAGATAGGTTAATGCTGCTACATCACGGCAGAGTAATGGAGATTGGTACGCCAAAAGAAGTCTATGAGTGTCCAAAAACACACTTCGGCGCAACCTTCATTGGTGATGCAAATTCTATCCGTATGCAGCGACTCGATAAATTTTTGATAAAATCAGAAACCGGCTTAGTCTTGCAGCACAGTCAGGGTGATGCGATTGCAGGAAAAGCATTCAATGTGGTAATTCGTCCAGAGCACATTGTGCCTGTGGAAAGAGCGCAAGGTGAAAATGTGTTTCGCGCTATAGTAAAAGAAGAATTTTTCAAGGGAGCGATAAGTGAGTATCGAATTAGTGTGGAAGGTATAGACCTTGTAATGCAAACAGCACTGCCGCTAAAAAAAGAGAGCTTTGTACAAATTCAAAAGTTTTATCTATTTCCATTGGCAGAGCAGGAAACCGCGTAGAGCACTTTACGGTGCACGCTCCCAATCCACGCCCTTTGTTTTGAGAAACTCACGCACCTTAATCGAGCCAAGTTGCGCTGCTTTGATGTAATCTTGATATGCACCAAGCGAATCGTTGAGCTGTAGCCGAGCGTGAGCGCGATTGGTGTAGGCATTGGCATATCCAGAGTCGAGCTGCAAGGCATGGGTAAAATCCGAGACAGCAAGTGCATATTGTTTGAGTTCCATATACGCTCTGCCACGATTATAGTAAGTGCGTAAGTCGGTCGAGTCGACTTGCAGAGCAGCCGAGTAATCTAAAATTGCACCATCATAATTGCCCAGCCTTGCTTTGGCAATGCCACGATTGACAAGCGCAATGCTGTTGTGTGGTCTATGTCTCAAAACCTCGTTGAAAAAGTTAATTGCAGCAGAATATTCTTTGCGTGTTAAGTGCTCTACACCTTCTTGCAAAAGCAAAAGAACTTCGCGGTCGGAGAGCTCTTGAGCGCGCAAAAGAGAGGGGCAAACCCAAAGCCACAGACAGGCAAAGACAAACCAGCACGTACGCATGCGCTAATCATGAAGAGATAAAAAAGACAATCAAAGGTAACAATCAGAAAGAATTCAGCAGCAGACTGCAACGATTTTTTAACATGTGCTTACTGCATCGCAGCAGATGAAGAGGCACGGTTGAGCCAAACATACTTGAGGTCGCGCCGATCCATAGCATTCAGCGCATAGCCTTGAACATCTTTTGAAAGCAGTTTTTCATCACGGTCATAGACAAGCAGCAACAGTGGGGCATCGTTAAGGGCAAGTGCTTCAGTTTCTGCATAAAGGCGGTAGCGCAAAGAGTCGTTAAGCGTTAGCAAGGCTTGTTCAAAGAGCGCATCAAAATTTGGATTGCGATAGCGCGGCATATTCGGATAACTGATGGCGCTGGTATCAGCAGGGACAAACTTGCCATAGAGCAGATTGAGAAAATTTTCTGGTTCAGGATAATCGGCGACCCACCCTAAGAGGAAAAATGCGACACGACCGGATTCACACTTCGCTAAATGCTCCGACCACGAAAGTGGCGCAAGGTGAATCGTGATATTCAGATGCTGCTTCAGCGATGTCTGGATAAATTCAGCAAGGCGGCGGTTGCGAGTGTTTGTAGAATCATAATAGAGCGGGAGTGTGGGAAACCCTTTGCCATCTGGATAGCCGGCGCTAGCAAGCAAGGCACGCGCTTTGTCTGGGTTAAAGACTTCAAGTTTGAGAAGGTTGCTCGATTTGGCTTTATCGCCTCTGAGAGGCTTGGTGAAGATTTGATCTCGAGTCGTATCATAGGCGGCGAGCGCAGGGGGCACTAAACCGCGCGTAGCAGCATATTTGCTAGCTTGTATCTCATCAGGGGTGATAACGAGTTTAGAAAGCTCTGTGCGATTAAGTGCAAGAGAAAACGCTTGGCGCACACGTACATCGTTGAAGGGAGGAAGTGCACAATTCATCCCGCAAAATTGCACTGAGAGCGAGGGCGTCGAGAAAAGTCTGAAGCGCTCTTGATAGTCAGGTGCAAGTGTATCATGAAGTAAAACTTGCTGGCGAATGTCGCTGGAGAAGCGACTTATCTCTAAAATTTCTCCGCGTTGCAACGCTGCAAGCTGTTCAGTTGCACTGCGCGAAAAATAAAGTGTGATTTCGTCAAGGTAGGGCAGTGTGTTGCCGTGCATATCTTTTTGCCAGTAGCGCGGGTTACGTTTGAGTTTGAGAAAATCTGCTCCGAATTCTTCAAACATAAATGGACCGGTGCCAACAGGGTGCTTGGTGAAGTTGGGACCGTAGTAATCGACGGCTTCACGTGGAATGATATAGCAAAAGGCTGAAGCCAGTGTCATCAAAAAAGGAGCAAAAGGTTGAGTGAGGCGAATTCGGAAACGGCGATCACTGAGCACTTCAAAGCCACGGACACCGAAAAGTTTAGGTTGGCGATTTTCGCGCGCGCCAAGAGCTGCTCTTCGTAAAATTCTGTGGCACCCTCAACTCTATCACGAAAGACCCAGAATCCTTTGGTCTGAGTGGCAGGATGACAAACCCGCTCAAAAGAGTACTTAACATCCGCTGCGGTCAGTTTGCGTCCTACGCCTTGTGGAAAGCAGCGGTCGTTGTGGAAAAAAACACTGTCGCGCAGCGTGAAGGTATAAAACAGCCCGTCGTCAGAAATCTCCCAACTCTCTGCCAGTTCGGGCACGGGCGAGAGGGTTGTGGGATCAAGATCAATCAGTAAGTCATAGAGTTGATGCGCAGCGTGTTGCGAGACATTCTCGATAAGTTGCACAGGATCGAGTGTGGTCAGCGGTTGCAGTTCTGCATAGGCATAAGGTCCACCATAGACTTTGCCGCCAGATGCAATACGGTATTCATAAACCTTTTCAGCGGGTTTGGTCTCTTTTGGCTTGCTGCATGAGAGCCAGAAAAGCGTACAGAACGCAAAGGAGAGCAGAATAAAAATCTTCATTAAAATTTGCAAACGTTGTGATTGACTTATGCAAAGATACAACCTTAGAGCAATCTAGGCACCCTGTAGAGCAGATGCGGGAAGTGTTCAGTCTATGATGATTTCCATTTCATCATAGCCGACGCGGATGTGTTCAGGCAGCATGGCTTCAAGTTCAGCGTGTCCGACTTCGTGGCTCATATGGATGAGTACGGCTCGGCGCGGCTGAATGCGTTCAATGTAAGAGAGTGTTTCGGAAAGACAAGCATGCGTCGGGTGTGGTGTGAGCCGAAGACAATCAATCAGCAAGACATCCAGATGATACAAGCGTTCGTAGGAATGTTCAGGCAGAGTTTTGCAATCTGTCAAGTATGCGAAGTTGCCGATGCGGTAGCCATAGATCATGATTTTGCCATGTCCGACGTCAATCGGAGTAACTTCGACGCGCTTGCCATGTTTTTCAATCACGAACGGGGCGTCAACCACATGCATCGTCAGTGCAGGCAAGCCCCATTTAAGATTTTGTTCACTGAACGCATAGCCGAATCGGCGCATGACTTCAGGCTCGCATTGTGGGGATGTGTAAAAATCAATTGCGGCTTGTTGCGCCGTACTGAAGGCGCGAATATCATCTAATCCAAAAAGGTGATCAAAATGATGATGGGTTTGCAAAACGGCATCAATGCGCTGCACGCGGCTGCGCAGCATTTGTTGGCGAAAGTCAATCGAAGTATCAATGAGAATAGAAAGTCCAGCGGTTTCAACAAGTGCGGAACAGCGCAAGCGTTTATCGCGAGGGTCGGTTGAGGTGCACACACGGCATTGGCAGAGTGGTACAGGAATGCCTTGCGATGTACCTGAACCCAAAAGTGTAACTTTCATAAGGTTAAGCAATCATGTTGTCGAACGCGGTAACTCACTTTTTTGGGTGGACACTTCATCGTCAATGAGTTTTCGCACTTGCGGTGTAATGAAGATATTGCCAACCCCGATGCGCGAGAGTGCTCTTGCAATCGTCGAGATGCGTCCTTCAATCGGCAAAAATTTATTGACGACTAAAATTTTTTCTTCATGCACGCGACAATCTCCACCAACAAAATTACCCTTTTCGTAACGGACACGGTAACCAAGTTTCTTGGCAATATCTTCGAGTTCTTGAAGAATATCTTGCTTTCTCATTGAAGATTTGCAGTGGCTAACAGGATTAGTTAAAAAGTAATTCCCGCCGTTAAGGTGTGCGAGAGAAATCCATAGCTGAATTGCGGGTTTGTCGCAAAATTCATGGCGCTGGTACGAAAGCGATAAGTGAACGCTAAGCCTATATTTCCGAGCAGATACGGAAATTGAACAGTGGCATCACCTACGATACCGCTCCCAAACCCAACGACAGGACTAAAACCTTGAGAAGCAATTGCAATATAGCCTTCTACTTTGGCTTGTGTAATCCAAGTTTTGCTTTGATACGATGCACCTAAGCCTGCCCCAATACCGACTGTAGCTAAACTCAGGTTATTTGTTCCTGCGGTTTGAGGGCTTGGTGTGGTTGAGGCGGCAACAAGGTCGGCGACCGTGGCAAAACTAATAAGCGGTCGCAGTGCATCGAGTGTAGGAGGCACGAAAAAAAAGTCAAAGTCAAACTTTGCACCGCCGCTCACCAGCGTAACAGCGTCAGGAAAGTTTGTGATGTTACCAACCGAGTAGTCAATGTAAAGCATCGCGTTGTCTAATCGCGCCAGTGCTGAGAGTGTCGCGCGCGTGATGACAAAGGGCAACTGAGCGGTATTGCTCGAAAGCGGTTGCAGTGATGCAAACGGCGTGATGCCCACTTCAATGCTGCGAAAAGAAATTTCACGTGGGCGTTCGCGGATGTCGTCTGAGCTGGCTTCGCCAAGCACTTGCGCATAAAGCGGCAAAGCCGAAAAGGACAACAAGCCGCACAGCAACAGCGTTTTGAGATAAGTTGGCATGTCGGCAATTATGGTTAAGGAAAATTCATGGTGCGCGATGCACTTTCAATCCAGCTTGTGCAACTGGACGCACAACGATTTCATCAATGTCTACATGTGCAGGACGCGATGCAACAAACAAAACACACTCTGCAATATCCTCTCCTGTGAGCGGCGTCATACCACGATAGACTTGTCCTGCTTTATCGCTATCGCCACGGTAACGCACGAGGCTGAATTCAGTTTCAACAAGTCCGGGAGAAATCAGGCTGACACGGATGTTAGTCCCAAGCAACTCGAGGCGCAAGACTTCAGAAATAGCTCTGACACTAAATTTTGAGGCACAATAGACGCTGCCACCTTCATAAGGCATATGACCAGCTACACTGCCCAAGTTGATGATGTGTCCGCTGTTTCGTGGTAGCATCTCTCTTAGCGCCAGTTGAGAGAGCCGCAACAGACCATAGACATTCGTTTCAAACACTTCACGCATATCCACTTCTTTGACATCAGAGATTTTGTCGACGCCGCGTGCCAGACCAGCATTGTTGATGAGCACATCGATCTTGCCAAAAGCTTTAATAGATTCATTGATAAAGGCTGAGCAACTCTCAGCACGAGTTACATCAAGGGTGAGAGGTAGAACCCGAACGCCATAGTGATGATGAAGGTCAGAGGCAAGTGCCTCCAGTCTGTCCTTGCGCCGCGCACCGAGCGCCAGTGATGCGCCTTCACGCGCAAAAACTTGAGCTGTAGCTCGCCCAATACCGGCGCTCGCACCTGTGATAAGAACAACTTTATCTTTGAGCGACATGAATCGAAGTTTTCTGAAGTGCAAATATAATGGTCTTACTGCACTTTTCGGTAGCAGAACTTATCCCTTGAAAATGACGTACATCACGTATTTTTGAAAAAACAGCTGGCAAAACTACATGACGAGCAATGAACAAAGACCTGATTTTCAATACCCATATGTCGCATGCCGTCATCATTGACGGACAAACTTACTTGCCGACAAACTACTTGGTCAAATACAGCAATATCCTTGAACTGCTCACGGAGCAAACAAAGCGATATCGCAACGACATCTTCATTACGTTTTATGCCAGTGGTGGCGTAGCGATGCGCTACACATACGAAGAATTTCAGCGCAAAGTCTTTCAAACGGCAAACTACTTGCGTGCGCAAGGCTTGATTGAAGAAAGCCGTGTGGCAACAGTGTCGCACAACCATATTGATACCGTGGTACAGTATTTTGCCGCATGGTGCGCGGGTATGACGGTTGTGCCCATCAATGTTGGCGAAACCCCAGAGCGCATTAAGTACATTCTGGAAAATGCAGGTGTGCAACTGGCGTTTGTACGCGATGAATACTTGCCAATGATTCAAAACTTAGGGCTTGACCTGACTCTTCTTGCCTCAAGCGATTTTGAGCAAACCATTTCTGCCTTCCCAGACGAGTTTGGACAAGCTCAAATTATTGACACACGCGCTAAGCCAAGAGAAACTGTAGATGAAACACGTGCCACCTACGCTGACCTTGAAACCGAAGCACTCATTGTCTACACCAGCGGTACGACAGGATTGCCTAAAGGCGTCGTGCTCACGCAGTATAACTTGCTGGTCGATGCTGATGCCATTGCGACATGGCACGGCTTAAAAGAGGGCGATGTCATGATGTGTGTCTTGCCGATTCATCATGTTAATGGCATAGTCGTTACGCTGATAACCCCGCTGTATTACGGCGGTGCTGTTGTATTAAATCAAAAATTTCAGACGGAGACATTTTTTGAGCGCATTGCAACGGAAAAAGTAAAAATCGTGAGCGTGGTGCCAACTTTGTTGCAATTTCTATTGCATGCAAACATTGATCTTTCTAAGTACAACCTGATGCATTTTAGCCATTTTATTTGCGGCGCTGGACCGCTCACGGTAGAACTTGCAATGGCATTCGAGAAGCGCTACGGCTTGAAAATTATTCATGGCTATGGCTTATCGGAAACAACCTGCTATTCTTGCTTCTTACCACTAGATTTGAGCGAAGAAGAGCATCAAAAGTGGCTCAGCGAGTTTGGCTTCCCCTCTATTGGTGTGCCGATACCGCCAAACGAAATGGCAATTTTTAATAACCGTGGCGAAAAAGTACGTGAAGGATGGCGCGGTGAAATCGTTATTCGTGGACATAATGTCATGAAAGGCTATTATCAAAATGAAGAAGCAAATGTTAAGGCATTTGAAAAAGGTTGGTTTCACAGCGGCGATGAAGGATTTTTCAAAACCGATGAAAAAGGTAGAAAATTCTTTTTCATTACAGGGCGAATTAAAGAACTAATTATTCGTGGCGGTGTTAATATCTCACCATTTGAAATTGACGAAGTGCTTTGTAGCATCGAGGGCGTTAAAGCGGCAATTGCTGTAGGATTTGAAAACGATTGGTATGGCGAAGAGGTCGGCGCACTGGTTCAACTTAAAGATGGCGCAACACTCACAGGCGAGGAAATTATTAAAAAGTGTGCTGAAAAATTGCCATTCAACAAATGTCCAAAAGTCGTGCTCTTCAGCAATGAAATTCCAGTAACTTCAACAGGAAAATATCAACGCAATAAAGTCAAAGATTTATTTAAGCAGTGGAAAAACGTGCAGTTTAAGCAGAATTAAAAAACAACCTATCCCATGGCACTTTTAGAAGTAGGTGCAATAGCGCCAAGTTTTAAGACTACTGACCAAAACGGCGAACCAGTCGCATTAGAAAATTTTAGAGGCAAAAAAGTTATTCTGTATTTTTATCCGAAAGATGATACGCCAGGCTGCACGAAAGAAGCATGTGCGTTTCGCGATAATTTCGCAAAATTCAAAGAACTAAATGTGGAAGTGCTAGGAGTGAGCATCGACGATGAAAAAAAACATAAAAAGTTTGCAGAAAAATACAATTTGCCGTTCCGACTTTTAGCAGACACTGAGAAAAAATTGTACAAGATTATGGCGCTTGGGGCGAAAAAAGTCTCTACGGAAAAAAATATATGGGTACGAATCGAGTAACTTACCTCATTGATGAAAATGGAAAAATTGAGCATGTCTTCCCGAAAGTCAAGCCCGAAACACACGCTGAAGAATTACTAAAACTGCTTTCAGAAAAAAAGAAATGAGAGCTATCGTGGTAGAAAAGTATGGCGGCGTAGGAGAATTAAAATGTCAAGAGCGTCCCGTGCCGTCCCTCAAAGCAAACGAAGCACTGGTTAGGTTGCATGCAATCGGCGTCAATTACATTGATGTTTATCATCGTACAGGGCTGTATCCACAAACCTTACCGTTTATTCTGGGGATGGAGGGCGCTGGCGTCGTAGAAGCTATCGGAGAAAATGTAACTCTTGTGAAAGAAGGCGACCGTGTTGCCTATACAGGTCGACTCGGTACCTATGCAGAGTATCATGCTGTGCCAGAAGCGCAATTGGTGCAATTGCCTCAATCACTCTCGTTTGAGCAAGGCGCCGCAGCAATGCTACAAGGTATGACCGCACACTATCTTGCCACAACGACCTACCCACTAAAACAAACCGATACCGCACTGATTCATGCTGCAGCAGGCGGCGTAGGATTGCTGCTAGTTCAACTTGCAAAAATGCGCAGTGCACGTGTTATCGCCACGGTCTCCACCGAAGAAAAAGCCGCACAAGCAAAAAAAGCAGGGGCAGATGAGGTCATCATATATTCCACGCAAGACTTTGTGTCTGAAACCAGAAGGCTCACGGCAAACGAAGGCGTAGATGTCGTGTATGATTCCGTAGGCAGAGATACATTTGAAGGGAGCTTGAGCGTACTTAAACCACGAGGAATGTTCGTCTCATTTGGCAATGCAAGTGGCTTGATTCCGCCGTTCAGCCCACTTCTACTGAGTCAAAGAGGATCGCTATTTATGACTCGCCCTGCGCTAGCACACTACACCGCTACACGTGAGGAACTCTTGTGGCGAGCTCATGAAATTTTCTCCTGGATTCAAAACGGTGCATTAAAGCTATTTATCTATGCACGCTTACCGCTGAACCAAGCCAAAGATGCCCACCAACTGCTTGAAGAGCGTAAAACCATTGGAAAAGTTTTGCTTGAGCCCTGAAGGAGTTACATAACCTTTGCTATATTTATCTCAACATAAACGTTACCAAAATGAGCGCAGAGAGCTTCTCTATCGACGCGGAAGTCAACACAGTGTATGACGTCCCAATTGAGAAAGAATCCCTCATGCAATTCCTGTCGCAACCAAAGACATTTGAAGAGTATATGCCATCGGTGCGCGCCGTCAAGCTAATTGGCAAAAGCAACAGTGGCTTACCACTCTATGAATGGCAGTATGATGTTGACATGCCACTTGCACCAACATTGCACATAAGTATCCCAACCGAATTTTGCAGAAACGGCGCTGTCTTTACGCACTATACGCCAGACCAAGATGCGCACGATTGGATGATGTGCAAACTAACATTTGAACATGCAGAGCATAGCTCAACCAGCAATCCGCACACACTGGTCAGAATGCATTTGCACATTCGGCTCCGACGCGCGTCAGGAACAGATTTTCACCCCTTGGGGGCGTTTATGGGACAAGCCTTTATGTGCAGTCAGATGAAAAACCGAATGCAGACAATTGCTGACACGTTTGTGTACAAAAGTGTGAATGCACTCTATGAGAAAATGAAAAAGGGAGACTAGTAAAGACAAAGCAAGATTGAAATGAGAATTGAGATTACGGTGCGATATGGCAATGGAAAAGAAAAGTGTGTAACAATTGAAACCGAGAATGTAACGCAGCGTTCACTGCAAGACCTGGCGCTCGATGAAGGTGTGCAAATTGGTGGCGCATGCGGTGGAATAGGGCTTTGCACAACCTGTCGCGTGCAGGTTACAAGGGGGGCAGAGCACTTACCGCCACTGACGCGCGCTGAAAAAGAGTTCCTGGCGCAAAAATTGTTAAACTCACAAGAACGCTTAGCGTGCCAAATTGCCCCACAAAGTGATTTGAGTGTCGTCTTAGATAAATGAATGATGATGAAATCCGCCCTGCTTGCGCTGCTTACAACGCTGAGCTGCTTAGCCCTGAGTTGTGCAACACAGCACCCAGAAAAATCCACATCCGCGCCAGAACACATCAAACATACACTGACATTAGATTCTTCACTCATCCAACTCTATGAGCAAGCTGCACGCATGGCGCAGAGCGTGCAGACACTCGAGGCTATGGCAATGTAGAAATTGATGCGCCAGAATTGCGTCAGTCGCTTGGATGCGTCATCAAAGCAAAACGCAACGAAAGTATTCAGATTGTGGTAACAGCATTTTTGGGTATTGTGGCAGCACAGACCCTGCTGCGCACCGACAGCGTGTTTGTGTATATTCCACTCCAAAATACACTCCTGATTGGGCAAAACAGTCCTGAAAACTTGCGACGCGCAACAGGCATTGGCGCAACCTTCAAAGATGCCGCTAATGTGTTTCTTGGCGTACCTGAACTGACCGTGCCACTGCATGCACTTGAAAGTGTAACGAGAGAAAATGATGCAATCATCTACACGCTTCGTGGCAAGGAAGGATTTCAAGTTGTGCAAATTGATTCAGCAACAGCATGCGTGCGAGCACTTGCACAACTCGATACCGCCAAACGCGTGCAACTTCAAACTATCTTTGAAGATCCAGAACCTGTTCAAAGCGGCAAGACAGCAGTACTGCTGCCCAAGCGAACCGTGGTGGAAACGTTTGAGTACCCGCAGGAGCATGAGAGCCCCAAGACACCAATCATACGGCGCATGAGGATTACCTATGCCTCGCGCATGCTTAATGATTCAAATTTTGTAGTAAATTTCACTATGCCACGCTTTGCCTTGATGCGCCGCATTGAAGACGTGCTGCTCTTTTCAAGATGAGAAGTGATAGCGTGGCAGCGCAAACCCAAACGAAAAGTTTATGCTGATACCAAGACCGATTTTACTTTACGATGGATATTGCAACCTTTGTATTCGCCTTGTGCGCTGGCTTGAAACGATGAATCAAGACGGTGAGCACTACCGAATGGAGTTTGTGCCATTTCAACATGCCGATGACCTTATTGCACAATTTGCCTTGAAAAAAGAAGCGTTGCGCTCGAGCTTACATGTGATTGATGAGCAGGGCAGAGTCTATCAGCGCTCGGCTGCAATTGAAAAACTCTCTGAAAAATTTCCGCTGCTTAAATTAACAAGCCCACTCTGGAAAGTTGAATTTTCTGATGCACTCTATGATACTGTAGCTGAAAATCGTTACAAACTCTTTGGCTGCGCTGAAGCATGTTATATCTCTGCACACAGAGAGCAGGAAAGTAACGCTAATACTTCGTCAAACACTAATCCGTGATGAGAGACTATGAAAATTTTGCACACCGCAGATATTCACGTCGGATATGAAACTCATGGTCGGCACGACGCAAAGTCAGGGCTCAATTCGCGCTGGCTGGATGTGCAAAAGTGCCTTGATTTATGGTTCAAAAGGCACTCGAAGAAGAAATCGACCTCTTTCTCTTTTGCGGCGACGCCTACAAAGAACCACAGCCGACACCGACTGAACAGCGAATTTTCGCATGCGCTTTGAGACCGCTGCTCGATAAAGGTATTCCAACGGTATTTGTCATAGGCAACCACGACTACTCAAATACAGCAGGAAGAGTCAATGCCTTGCAGATTTTCCCCGACCTGCACGACAAAGTCTATCTTTTTCAAGACCGCATAGTAAAGACTTTGAGACAAAATCTGGAAAAATTAGGATTGTCGGGTTACCTTGGCCCGCGCGAAAACATGCTTGCGGGACAAAAAGAAAACCTTGGCAAAACACCAGAAGAGTTGAACGCGTTGGTGCACGAATACTACGCTAATTTTATTGAAAATGAAGCCGAAAAAATCCGAAATAAAAATTTACCCTATCCTGCCATTCTTGCTGCGCATATACATGTAGCTGATGCAATCATTTCCGAAGGCTCAGAGCGAATCAAAAGTAGAGACCCGATATTCAATGTTGCAGCCTTAGCCAAGCGAGAGTTTAGTTACGTGGCTTTAGGTCATATTCACAAGCACCAAGATTTGAACGAAGGGGCAGTGGAGCATGGCGAGCCGCCAGTGGTGTATTCAGGGAGCATTGAACGTATCACATTCTCTGAAGAAAAAGACCCGAAAGGATTTGTCATCGTAGAGTTTGATGAGCACAAGCGCGCAACTTATCGCCATGTGCAAACCCCTGCACGCCCAATGCAAACCATCAAAATCAATATCAAGGAAAAAGGTGACCATGAAGTGATGCAAGAAATTCTCAGTACCCTAAGTTGCTGCGATACAAAAGACGCGATTGTGCGTATCAATATTGAGTGTAAGAAAAATCAGCAGCGCCTTGTCGACCTCGTAGAAATTAAAAAGGCGCTTTCGTGCTTCAATCTCTCGACGATTGAATTCAATGTTCATCAAGAAAAAAGTGTGGAAGATAGTAGCCGCCGAGCTATTGCGCGTGCTTCAACCATGCGTGAAGCCTTCTCACGCTATATTGACGCTCGAAAAGATCTTGTGCCAAAAAAAGATAAACTGCTCTCAAAGTTTGATGAACTGGAGCACGAATTAAACCAAGTAGTTTGAAGCTCAAGAGTGAAGCGCAAAAGAAGTGAAAACAAAGAAAACTCATCTGCTTATTGAGCTTCAAGGCGTAAAATTTCAAGCGGCGGCTTGGTAACCACATCGCGACTGATAAGAACACCAATAAGAACGATAAGACCGACAACCACAAAATAGCCAACAACAAGGGGAAAGATCGAGGGCAAAAATACCGTCTCAAAGACGAAATATGCTAGTGCCCAACTGCCAAGAAGTGCAAGTCCAAAGCCGGAGAACGCTGCAAAGCTACCTAAAAACACATACTCGACCACCATAATCTGCACAACCTGTTTCTGACTTGCACCAAGCGTGCGCAGTAAAACACTTTCCTTCATGCGCTGATAGCGGCTGGTGAGTACTGCCCCAACTAACACCGTTAAGCCTGTAACAATGCTAAAAAGCGACATAAAGCGAATCACTAAAGAAATTTTGTCGAGAATCTTATCAATAGTACTGATGATGAGCTCAAGGTCAATGATTGAGACATTAGCAAAAGACTGCACAACGGCTTGCTGGACTTTTGCGGAAACTGTAGTGGAAGGCGTGCGCGTAACAAGCGCATAAAACTGTGGAGCGTCGTTAAGCACGCCATCAGGAAAAAGCAACGTAAAAGCAGGCTGGACACGACGAAAATCCACGCGGCGGATGCTCCCGATGTAAGTTTTGATGAGCACACCTTGGACATCAAAGACCAGTTCATCACCTAATTTCAGCCCTTGACTTTGAGCGAAGAAATCAGATACAGAAATCAGCACAGAGTCATGAGGCGAGTGCACTTTGCCAAAGAAGTGTCCTGCAACTAACTGCTCGGTCTCAAGTAGTGAATCACGGTAGGTAGCGCGAAATTCAGCGCGTAAAAAAGAATTTTCTGAAATCGTTGTATCGCGTTGTAGTTCCTTGCCGTTGAGCGAGTAAAGGCGCATGGTAACAACAGGAATGGTTTGTAAAACAGGCATCTGAAAGGATTGAACAAGTTCTTCTACGCCCTCCTTTTGATCGGGCTGGATATCAAACATGACCATATTGGGCTGTTTTTTACCCATGCCAACAATTGAAACTTCGCCTAACAAAGTAATTTGGGAAAGATAAATAGTGGAAATAAGAAAAGTGCCAAGTCCAAGCGATACAATAAGAACTAAAGTTTGGTTGTTAGGTCGATAAAGGTTAGCTAAACCTTGACGCCAGACATAACTCCATGAAGAAGGAAAAAACGTGCGTGTTGCACGCATAAGCAAATGTGCGACAAGTACAAGAAGTCCAAATGAGGCGCCAATAGATAGGGCAAAAAAGACACCTGTTATCCAACCCGTGCGCAGTGAGACGGTCTGTGAGATAGAGAAAAGTAAAATGCAGCCCGAAATAAAAAGATAGACAAGCCAGCGTAAAGCATCTTTAGGGACGGCAGTATCTTCAAATGCCGCGCGCAATACCAACAGTGGCGATATCTTGCGAATGCGAAGCAAAGGTAAGAGTGCAAATGCCAGCGACATGCCAAGACCAATGCCCAATCCTTGCAGCATGGCTTTAGGTGAAAAGGCAAATTCAATTTTGACGGGCAAAAAATCACCCAGAATAGAGGGCAAAAGAAGTTGCACGCCAATCCCTAAAAAAGCACCAAGTGAGGAGCCAATCAGTCCCATGACAGCGGCTTGAATAAGGTAAATAAAAAAGGTTTGTGCAGTGCTTGCACCCAGACAGCGCATCACAGCGATGGTGCCGAGTTTTTGCTTTACATAAACATTCACAGCACTGGCTACACCAACGCTGCCGAGCAGAAGGGCAATAAACCCCACGAGATTTAGAAACCGATAGAGATTTTCGACTGAGCGACCCAGTGCAGCTTGACGCGATTCGGCAGTGACAAGCGAGACTTGCTCTTTTTCAAGTGTTGGACGAAGCAGGGTCGTCAGAGCTGTGAGATCTTTTTCGGGCGGAAATTTGAAATAAGCTTTGTAGGTTGCTCTGCTGCCATATTGAATGAGTTTGGTATCTGCTAAAGTCTCAAGCGGAATGTAGATGCGCGGTCCAACCAGTGCAGTTACGACTGCTTCACCTGCGACTTCTTTTAGGGCACCAGCGATTGTAAAATAAGCCTCGCCAAGTTTGAGTGTGTCGCTAACCTCAGCGCCAAACTGAATCATCAAGGCTTCATCGACTAACGCTTGAAAGCCCTTGCGAAAAGAATGTGCGGCGCTGTCGGGTTCTGTGATGAGCGCCCCATAGTATGGAAATTTGCCCTGCAGCGCACGCACTTGAGAAAAACGCGTGTTGCCGCTCTTGGTGAAATACGCCATAGATGAAAAGCTCACTTCGCGTGAATGCTCACCAAGTGAATCAAGAAGGTGCTCGAGCGTCGGAGAAAATGCTTGGCGTGATTCAAATTGCAAGTCTGCCCCTAAAAGCGATTTAGCTTGCTGTGCAACAGCGCGTTGCAAGTTTTCACCAAGTGCGGTAATAGCAACAAGTGCGGCTGTGCCCAGCACAATGGACGACATAAAAAACAGCAACTTGCGACGATGTGTGCGGCTATCGCGCCACGCCATTTTCCAAACAAATGCATCGAAGAGCATCGTGGCTATAGTGTTAAGTACTTTAGGAAGCGTCAAGACTGGTCGGTGCTGCAGAGTGCACAAGGCGTTCATCGCTAATGACTGAGCCACCTTTCAAGCGGAGAATGCGCTGCGTTTTTTGGGCAAGTTCGAGATTATGTGTTACCACAACAAGCGTTGTGCCTTTATCATGGTTGAGTTCGAAGAGCAGTTGCTCAATTTTTTCGCTGGTCTCTGCATCAAGGTTACCTGTCGGTTCATCTGCAAAAAGGATTTTGGGACGGTTGATAAATGAGCGAGCAATGGCGACACGCTGCTGCTCACCGCCAGAGAGTTGCGCAGGGTAGTGTGAGAGGCGATGCCCTAAGCCGACGCGCTCCAGAAGCTCTATTGCATCGCGCCGCGCCCGTTTTTCACCACGCAATTCCATCGGCACCATCACATTTTCTAGCGCTGTCAGTGTAGGGATAAGTTGAAAACTTTGGAAGACAAAGCCGACAAATTGATTGCGCACACGCGCTCGCTCATCTTCACTGAGCACATCGAGCACAGTGCCACAAAGCGTAATTGAACCAGAAGTTTGTCGGTCAAGACCAGCACAAATGCCAAGCAGAGTGGTTTTGCCGCTGCCCGAAGGACCTACGATTGCGCAGGAATCACCTTCATTGAGCTCGAATGAAACATCATTTAGAACGGTAAGAGACCCTTCACCACAGCGGTAGGTTTTCGTTAAATGTTCGGCAAGAAGAACTGTAGACATACTGATGAAATTAGTGCAGACATCAAAAATATATGCTCGTAAAGTATGCTCTGAACAATCAAGTGATTTCTTTCTAAAACTATATGATATACTTAATCAGTTCATCGGCGTATTGCTCTGTGGTAGCATGGCCTTTGAGATCGGGCGTGCGCACTTTGCCTTCTCCCATCACACGATAAATTGCGCTGGTAATGCGTTCTGCTGCATGATGTTCGTTAATGTGTTGCAGCATCATGACGGCTGAAAGCAGCATCGCTGTTGGGTTTGCGATACCTTTACCTGCAATGTCGGGCGCAGAGCCATGCACAGCCTCAAAGACACTGGCTTCGGTGCCAATGTTTGCGCCAGGCACGACACCTAATCCACCTACAAGTCCAGCGCACAAATCCGAGACAATATCGCCGTAGAGATTTTCAAGTACCATGACATCGAAACGCTGTGGATTGAGTACAAGTTGCATGCAGCAATTGTCTACGATGACTTCGTCGTATTGAAGCTCGGGATAATCTTGGCTAACCTCTTGGCAGCATTTGAGAAAAAGCCCATCGGCAAGTTTCATAATGTTGGCTTTGTGAATAGCGCTGACTTTTTTGCGATGATGCGTGCGTGCGTATTCAAAGGCAAATTTTGCAATGCGCGTTGAGGCTTCGCGTGTAATCACCTTCGAGGCTTGAATAACGCCCGGAGCAATTTCATTCTCAATGCCGGCATAAAGGCTTTCAGTATTTTCGCGCACAACGACAATATCAACCCCTTCATACTTTGCGCCAGCACCGGGCAGTGTCTTGACAGGACGCAAGTTGGCGTAAAGATTCAGCGTTTTGCGCAGTTGCACATTGACAGACTTGAAGCCCTTTCCCACTTCCGTGGTCAGCGGTCCTTTCAGAGCAACTTTATTGCGCAGAATTGAGTCAAGTACTGCTTGCGGCAGCGGGTCGCCATATTTTTCAACTGCGGCTTTGCCAGCAAGATATTCTTCCCATTCAATTTTAACGCCCGTCGCAGCAATGATGCGCTTGACAGCATGCGTGATTTCAGGACCGATGCCATCGCCAGGCAAAAGTGTGATGGTGTGCGACATACAAAGCAAGTTTTTGAGGTTGCATGAAACAGTTGAAATGTACAGGGTGAAGTAGCGTTTAGAACGCTTAGAATTAAGGCAGACGAGCAAATTCTGTCAATGCAAAGATAACAAACTCGATAACAAACCTTAATGCTCTACTATGACGAGGCGCAAGACTTTTTTCGTGGAAGTAAGCTCGAGCGCATGGATTTATGCTCAACGAGCAGCGAGCGCAGACTGCAAAGGTCTGCGGCAGTTTACTCTGAAAACTTGCGCCAAAGATAAAGGATAGCAGAAAGTAAAAGCGAAATCAGAATAGATGTGCCAAGCGGAAAATAAAAGCTAAAATTTTCTCGCTCAATTTTGAAGTCAAGTGGCAAGCGACCCAGCCAGTTGAATGCAGAAATTTTTGGCGCAAAGTAAAATGCGGCACCAAGAAGAAGCAGAAGTGCGCCAAGCCCCATCAACAATTTACCGAATTCTGACATCGCAAAACTTTTTGACAAATTTAAATTCGTATATTAAATTTTAGGTCTCAAAAAAATTTAAGCAATTCAAAAGAGCCAAAAGGCAAAAAAGCAAAAGTATAAAGGTATGCATATTGCGCATGTTATTGTCGTTGTAGCAGCAATGATTGTTTCAATCTTATTGATTTTGGTGGTACTCTTGCAAAGCAGCAAGGGTTCAGGCTTAGCTAGTGCTTTTGGCATTGGAATGGGGGCAACACAAGTGTTAGGGGTGCGCCGTACAGCCGACATTCTAAGCCGTACGACAACTTACCTTGCGGTTATTTTTATGTTGCTGTGTGTCGCGGCGGAATTTACGACACGCTTAGGCAAAGAAGAGACACCGCAGGAAAGTATCATTCAGAAGAGTGCGCCAAAGACAGCGCCAACGTTGCCCTCGCTGCCATCGACTGGGTCTTTACCAAAAGACGAGGCCCCTGCTGCGCAGCCAAGTGACTCTGGCAAGTAAGTGCAGCGTATAGACAGGCATCCGTAGCTCAGTTGGTAGAGCAGCTGACTCTTAATCAGCGGGTCCTAGGTTCGAGTCCTAGCGGATGCACAGAAAATTTCTCACGCCTTCTGTTCATACCATACTGTTCGTTTGCCTATCCTGTTTGAGTGATGCAGGTTGCCCATCCTGAAGGCTTCTTCAAAATCTAAAACTTGCTGTAAAGACGATATTGCTATTGCGAACGGTTTCATTCACCACGCGAGAGCCGCTGTACAATCTGCCTTGCAGATTTTGCGTGGAGAGAAGGTAGGCGATGTCGATGGAGAGTGTTTGCTGAAAAAGAAAACCTGCACCAAAACTCAAGGTTTGTCGTGCATCTGCAAGTGAGGTGCTGATGCGCTCATTTGGATTGTCTGAAAGTCGGTAGCGGAACGGTGTCTGTTGAATTGTGTAGCCCACGCGCAAGCGCAGCGGCAGCAATAGGGGGCGTGCTTCAAGTCCAACTGATGCTCCAAATGCACCTTGTAATTCCGATGCGATAACACGGTTGATGTCAGCAAATGAGATAGCAGCACTGCTGTAAGAAAGCTGCGTCCAATCACGGTAGTTAAATTCTGTTCCCAGCGTGAAGAACGAGTCTTCGAATGAAAGGCTAATTCCAAAGACCCAAGGTGTTTGCAAGCGATATTCTATGTTGCTTGCGGGAAGTGCATCATTAAAGACTGCGCGGGTTGCGCCATCAGGTGGGCGTTCATAGCGTGTTTGCAAGCTCGTAGTGAATCTATCTTTCAATTCAAGTAACAACGGCGTTTCGAGTGTGAGACCAACCCGCCAGTTTTTATCAGTGCGATAAAGCAGTCCAGCTTTGATATTCCAGCCGGAGGCTTCGGTTTCAAACTCTTCAGAAAGTGTCAGGGAAAGGAAATTGGGGTAGATGTTATTTTCGTCGCTCTCGGTGAAGTTGCGCATGAAGCTGTAGCGCGAGTTCATGAGATTGAGTGTAGCGCCAACAAAGAGCGCGGGTGCAACTTCGATTGCGGCAGAAATTGAAAACGCATTGGCGCCACCATCTTCGAGCAAGTTAGAACGCTGCAGAACCTGACCACGATTGATAAGTGGATCGACATACTGTCCATTTCTATCGTTGATAAGGAAATGATTAAATGCAAGCGCGCCCACGTCGTCAAGTAAAATACGTTGCTGCGAATCGAAACGGGGGGTAAAAGAAAGAAACCAATCGCTAATGCTGCCTGATGGATTGAAGGCAGTGGCATTTTGTGCGGCACGGAAGTTTCTTAGTCGGTTGTAGCCTGCAGCAACGACAAAACTGCCTTGGTAGGTCGGAAAAGGCACAACAAGACCGATGCTGTTGAGCGCATTGCCTGAATTTGTAGCATTGTTGCTGACATCAAGGTAAAGCGCATCGGCGCTGTATTGGAAAAAGTCGAAGCCGAGCGTTGCCTCAAAACGCTTGATTTGTCCAAGTCCAGCGGGGTTGAAGAAAACGGCGGCGTAGTCGTCGGAAATGGCGCTGTATGCCGGTCCAATAGCAATGGCTCGTGCCCCAATGCCATGACCATGTTGCGCTTGGCGCACGGCGTCGATTTCATTTTGAGCTCGCAGCGTTGAAGCACAAAAAAGTAACAAAAATGGCAGCAAAATGAGGCGAGACGTCATAGCCTAACGTTGTGGTTTAGAGTTGAGAGAAAAGCGTTGTTAATGCCACAAGCACGACGAACCAGTGTATTACTCACGAATGCGTCCAGAAGAGCGTGGTGTAGACTCTGACTTCGATTCGCCACTACTTTGTCGAGACCCGTGATTTTCTTTGCTCGACGAGCCAGCCTCAGAAGAGGAGCGTGTGTTTTGCCCAGATGAAGAAGGCTCAGAAGGTTGTGCACCGCTGGCAGCAGTCGTAGCAGAGGCAGGAGATGATGCTGGGGTCGTGCGTGCAGCGGGTTGCGCCCCGGAATGCGGTGCTGAACTTTGCATCGCACGACCGAAAGAACGCCGATAACTTTGACGGATACGCTCAGGTGTAGATGCAGCAGCGGGCGAAGTACTTACGCCATAGAAACCAGACTCTACAATCACAGGATTGAACCACCACGCAGCGTAATAGTAACTGCCTAAGTCAGAATGAAGATAATTTTCATAACCACGCAGTTCAGGCATAGCGCGGGTTTGAAGTAAATCGATTTTCTCGATGCTGGTGGTGCTGCCCGACGTGCGCAAAAGATGACGATACACATCAAACTTGCTGGGCTGATTGGCGTGACAGTTTCGGCAGTTCGAAGCCAGTGTAACTTCTTCAAAAATATATTTCTCAAGATGTTCGTCGTAGACTTCTACCTCAGGATGTGAAAGCATCGTATAAGTGGCACAACCTGAAAGCAAAGCTATGACAAGGAGTAGAGTGGCAACTAAGGTGCAACGCATAACTTCGTATCACAAGGTTTAGCGGTTTCTGCCAGAGCTGCGCGTCCCTGAACTCGATGAAGCCGAGCGCGATGACGAGGAACTGCCAGGACTTGGTGAACTCACCGATGAAGGGCTTGAACTGCTCGAGACAGTTGAGCGCGAACTGAAGAAGAAGATGGACGTCGTGTTGATGAGGTCCCTTCAGAATTTATCCACGGCAAAGTGTAATAGCCCGGACTTACAGGGCGTCGGACTGCATTGCGCTTATCTGATGCCGATTCAGAAGATGAGCGTGATGCATTGCCTTGAGGAGAAGCAACAGGTACAGCTGCGGGTGCAACTGTACTAGGTAAAGTTGAACTGTGGCGGATGCGACCAAAGTTACGCGGCGTGCCTGCAACAGGTGTAGCAGGTGCAATAACAACGGGAACTTGAAGCCAAGGTCCAACAGGATAACCCCACGCCCAGTATGGTGATGACCAGCCCCAGCCGCCATGCCATGCCCAGTATGGTGATGACCAGCCAAAACCAGCAAAGGACCAAGGAGAGACAAAGAACCGGTCAAACCAAGGATCAGACCAGAATGGTGTGTAGCCCCAAGCACCTAAGAAGGGTGAGGCAGGCAGAGGCATGTGTGGCGAAAGATACTCTTGAATAATCACGGTTAGGTCGCCATTTGAGTCTTCTATGGTTTCTACTTGGGTTTCAGGAGCACGCATGTTGCGAGAAAGACGCGGATCGTCGTCAGCAAAAAACTTGGTATAACAGCCTGTAAGACTGCTCATCAAAAGCAGGGAAACGAAGAGCAAAGGCACGCGCATCATACAACCTCCAAGAAAAAGTTCATAAGGGCTTTTTACTTCTTACAAAACTTAACGTGCAAAAGTTTCGCTTAAAAGCAATATCATACTGTGACGCGGCATGGATTTGAGCGTAGTGAGCAAGCCGAATGAGAATCCATTAGCCTGTATTGCGAATGCCTGCGGCAACGGAATTGACGGAATCACGCAGAACTGCAAGCAATTTTTTTCGCATCTCTTCGTTGTCGCAAGAGCGATATTTCTTCATGGCAATGACTTGGATGTAACTCAGTGGGTCGATGTAGGGCTCACGGGCGCGCAGTGAGCGACGAAGTGTAGGGTTGTTTTCTAAAAGCGTTTGCTGAGAGGTGATTTTGCAGATAAGATCAATCGTGTGGTAGAAGCGCGTTTCAATAGCGTGAAAAATTTCTCTGCCCAAAGCGGCATCGCTGACGAGCTTGGAATATTCTTCTGCGACGCGAATATCGCACTTAGAAAGCGACATTTGCATACTATCAATCAGGGTTCTGAAGAATCGCCAGTCCTCATACATTTCTTGAAGCAGGGTCATGGGTGTTCCGTTAGCAAGTACAGCGTCGAAGCCATCGCTGACGCTGAGCCAACTGGGCAGAGTTGCGCGGCTTTGTGTCCAAGCAAAGACCCAAGGAATGGCACGAAGATCTTCGATGCGTCCTGCACCACGCCGGCGCGAGGGGCGAGAGCCAATTTTCATTTCGCTAATGATTTCAATTGGTGTGGCTTCATAGAAATACTCTGCAAAGCGGGGATTGTCATAGACGAAGGCGCGGTAGGCTTTAAACGCGGCGGCGGACATTTCTGACATAACATGCAGCCACTCAGGTTTAGGGTCTGGTTCATGCATGGCATCGAGGGAGGCAATCATGACCGCGGTGGTGGTAAGTTCCAAATTGCGTGTCGCAATGTGGGGCGTAGCGTATTTAGAGGATATGATTTCGCCTTGCTCAGTGAGTTTAATTCTGCCATCGATGGTGCCTTTAGGTTGCGCTAGAATAGCTTGATGAACAGGTGCACCACCACCACGCCCAACAGTGCCACCACGTCCATGGAACAGTTTGAGTTTAACCCCGTAGCGTTCCGCGCAGGCTTTAAGGCGAATTTGGGCGTTGTAGAGTTCCCAGTTCGAAGCCAGCAAGCCACCGTCTTTACTCGAGTCTGAATAGCCAATCATGACTTCTTGTAGCATACTGCGTGCGCGCAGTTGTTTTTGGTAGACTGGCATCTCAAAGAGTTGGCGCATGAAGTCATCGGCGTGTTGCAGGTCGCTAATCGTCTCAAAGAGCGGCACGATATTCAGGTCGCTTTGGAATTCATCGCTATCAGTGTGGCGAATTAAGGCAGCTTCTTTAGCAAAGAGCATCACTTCCAAGACATGGCTAACTTCTGCGGTCATACTGATGATGTAAGTATCAATTGCGCGGCGGCTAATAGATTCAAGCGAGCGGCGAATTTGACGGAACGTGCGTATCACTTCATTGGTCTCTTCAGAAAAGCCAAGTTTGTAAGGCACAAGTGGACGGCGCGTTTGAATCTCTTGCGAGAGCCATGCGCGTTTTTCCATCTCGCTCATTTCTGAGTACCGCTTTGGCAAAAGGCGCAAGCTGGAGACAATCTCATCGAGTGCTTGAGTGTGCTTGCTGCTGTGTTGACGAATGTCAAGGATGAAGAAAGAAAAGCCGAAAACTTCAAGACGGCGAATCAGTTTGCGCACTTGTGCCTCGGCAATGCGCTTACCTTTGTTTGCAATAAGGCTGCGCTCGACAACGCGCAAATCGTCTAAAAATTCTTCCTCACTGTGATACGCTCCTGTCAGCATGTGCTCAGCATCCAGAGAGGCGAGAGTTTGAGAAAGCCTGTAAGAGATATAGCGCAGTTTAATGCGGTAGGGCTCATTGAAGTTTCTGCCAGCCCAACCAGCTTCAATTGCGTTGCGTCCATACGCCTGCTCATCGCGCGCAATAGAGGACTTCAATTCTGCGGAGACTTGAACACGGTTGAGTGAACTGCTTAGTTCAATTACGGCTGCTTCAATACTGGCAATGTATTTCTTTAGGACTTCCGATTTAAGAAAGCGCAGCGTATTGCGCGTTACCTCATGCGTGACAAATGGATGACCATCACGGTCGCCACCTGTCCAAGAGCGGATACGCAAAAAGGGCGGAATGTGAAAAGTATAATCGGGATAAAATTTGGATAGCGCCTTTTCAAGGTCGGCATAAAGTTTAGGTAAAGTATCCCAAAAGATGTTTTCTAAGTAGTAAAGTTGGTTACGCACTTCTTCAAAGACGGTCAGGCTACCTTCACGCACATTGTCGGTTTGCCACAGTGCGGTGATAATAGCAGCAAGTTCATCAATCGTGTCATTGCGCTCATTGGGGGTCAGATTAGGTTGACTGAGCCGTTCCAAAAGTGAAGCGATATTGCGGCGTTTGAGCAGTACACTTTGGCGTGCGGCTTCAGTAGGGTGTGCGGTCAGTGTGGGCTCAATTGAGAGCTTAGAGAGCAGGGCTTGAAGGTCATCGGCACTGATGCCACTGTGCTTGAAGCGTTCGATGACCTCGTAGATTGAACCTTCAAGCACAGGTTCTTTACCAGAGTCAGCAAGTTGTCGGAGTGTTTCGGTATCACGACGAGCTTGATGGACTTGGTCAGCCACATTGGTGAGATGAAAAAATGTACCGAATGCACGCACCAAGTTGCCTGCTTCTTCGACCGTGAGAGATTCTAAAAGGCGCATCAGCTCAGTGCGCAGATTGTCTTTCTTCTCAAGGCGAATCTCCTTGCAAAGCAAACGCACCTTTTCTTCTAACTCTAAAAACGAGGCACTTTCTTGCTCAACAAGTGTTTGCCCGAGAAGATTGCCAAGCAGTTTAACATCGCGCTGCAAGAACTCATCTACCGCTGAGGCAAGTGCTTCTTGTGGGACAGATACCTTGATACCGCTGCTCTCCATTGATACGTCAGAAATTAATGTTTAGCACAAAAACACTAAAAAGAAACAACGCCTACAGGGTAGCAAATCTGGGTTATCTAAGCTTTTTGCTGTGTGACACCGGCAGTTGGTGAAATTCGAAAGGCGCTAAAGAAAGCCTCAAACAAATTGCCTTTTCGCTGCATTGAGGCGGCATCCTCACTGACGTTTTCAAAGCCGACGGTTGAAAAGTAAATGGCTTTGTCGTAGAAATAATTGATGCGTTGAGAAAATTCTAAAGCACGCTGCAGTTCCAGACTGTCCTCAAACACGCCTTGATTGCTCACATAGTTCCAAAGCTCAACGCGTGCAAGAATAATTGAATAAATCACCTCACTGAGTTTGAAGCCTTGCTGGGCGCGCTCCCGACCGAGCATGACGAAATACTCGGCAATGTCTTCGAGTGTAGATTCCTCTTTTTTGAGCCAATAGCCTAAGCGGCTATAGATGTTATAGACGGAATCGTGCAGCGACGCATCCGAGAAGTTGCGATAACTTTTTGTCGCTTCATTAGTTTTGACTTCTTGAATCCAAGATTTGGTGAGGGATTCCGCGTGATTTTCAATCAGGCGAATAAGACGATTGTACAACATACTCTAATGCAGGTTTTATGCAGGTTTAGTTTAGCAGTAGAAATCTAAAGCATTTCTGTGTTCGTTCAAAACAAAGTTTTATATGCGTGTCAGAGCATCAAGGATTTGGAAAAAGTTTGGAAAGGACACTGCGATAGAAGCCTGCTCAGAGAGTTCAAGTGGGGTGGCAGCAAAATAAGATGCAATGTGAAAACTCATGGCGATGCGGTGGTCGCCAAAGGTCTCGATGCGAACAGGACGTGTGGGAATGCGCTCACGGCCATGTACGCAGAAGCCATCGGGGTATTCCTCACAAGTAAAACCAAGTGCGCGCAAATTGAGCACAAGTGCAGCAATACGGTCTGATTCTTTCGTGCGAAGTTCTGCAGCGTCGGAAAGAGAAAATCGCTCTGTTGCCAGCGCTGAAAGCACGGCAAGCATGGGAATTTCATCAATGACATTGGCGACAAGTGCCTGTCCTGAAAGCATAAGTGGCAAAGAAAGTGCAGCATTTGAAATCACAATATCGCCAAGACGTTCGCCGCCGAAGTGTCTTACATTTTCGAGTCTCAAATCTGCACCAGATGCACGAAGCAGGTCGAGGTATGCCGTGCGTGTAGGATTCAGACAAATGTTTTTCAAAACAAGGTCGGAGTGGCGCGCAAGCAGCGCAAAAGCGATGATAAAACAAGCCGCAGAAGGGTCTGCTGGAATGACAAAATCTTGCGCTGCAATTTCTCGAGCGCCACGAATATAGACTTTGTAGCGTCCATCGCTCAGCGTTTGACTCTCTAAGCCAAGCATCAATTCCGTGTGATTGCGAGAGCATGCAGGTTCAATGACTTCACTTGTGCCATCAGCGTGCAGTGCAGCGAAGATGATGGCAGACTTCACTTGCGCAGAAGCGATGGGCGAGGCATAGGAAATTGGACGCAGGGCGGTTGAGCCTTGAATGTGAATTGGCGCGGTGTGCGCAGGTGAAAGCTCAATTTTGGCGCCCATTTGGGAGAGCGGCTCTGCAATGCGACGCATCGGGCGTTTCATCAGCGAAGCATCGCCAAGAAGTGTTGTAGAAAAAGGCTGTGCGGCAAGAATCCCAGAGAGCATGCGCATGGTGGAGCCAGAGTTATGGCAGTCAATCGGTGCAGCCGAGGGCTTAAAACTCCATAGCCCCTGCGCGTGTATGACAACCTCACGTCGCCCGTCTGAATGAAGCGTTTGCTCACACGCAATGCCGAGTGCGCGCAGGGCGTTAAGTGTGGTTTGATTATCCAAGCCACCAGAGAAATTCTCAAGGCGCGATGTACCCTTGGCTAATGCCGCAATCAGTGCGGCGCGGTGCGAAATAGATTTATCTGGCGGTAGAGTCTCAAGAGTACCACGTACGAACAGTTTCTCAGAAGTCATTACGAGAGGATTGCGTCTAAGACGGTTTCAGTATCAGCAAGATTAGCAAAGACATAATCGGGTGAATAGGCTTGGAGTTGCGACTCGGTGTAGAAGCCAGTGGCAACAGCAATAGCTTTTGAGTCGAGCACTTTTGCACAATTGACATCATGCGGGGTATCGCCAATGATGACCACTTCTTTAGCTTTGAAGCGTTTGCCAGTGTAAGCAAATGCACGCTCGACGGCGATGGGCGGCAGTGCGTTGCGTGTCTCGGCATCATCGGCAAATGCACCGAAAGGAAAGTAGTGATTGAGATTTTGCAAGGCGACTTTGTGCCGTCCCGATTCCTCAAAGTTACCAGTAAGCAAGCCAAGACTAACGTCATAGCGTTGCAGGCATTCGAGCAATTCAACAACACCTACCATCATTTTAATATGTGCAGGCGTAACGCGTTCTTTGAAGAGTCGAATGTAAGTTTGTTTGACAGCTTGAAAGCCGCGCTTGATGTCTTCATCGCTTAGTCCAGCAGCACGCATCACTTCAGAGATGATGACGCTGTCGAGTTTGCCTGCAAAATCGTGTGTCTGTGCAGAACCTGAAGTACCATAAACACTTCGGAGTGAATCAATTAGCGCATTGCGACTAATGCCCTCTACTTTGAGCAGAGTGCCATCAATATCAAACAAAACAAGTTTGTGCATGTGGCAGTGAGCCAAAATTAGGTTGTCTGCGTATCATTAAAGCGTACGGCAACAAGTTTTGAGACGCCTTCTTCTTCCATTGTAACGCCATAGAGTGTGCGCGCAGCTTCCATGGTACGCTTATTGTGTGTAACAATAATGAACTGTGTATCCGTTGCAAATTTTTGGAGCAGTTTGACAAAGCGGTCGATGTTGGCGTCGTCGAGTGGGGCATCGACTTCATCGAGAATGCAGAACGGACTGGGCTTGACAAGATAAATCGCAAAGAGCAGAGCTGTTGCGGTCAAGGTTTTTTCGCCGCCAGAAAGTAAGGTGATTGCCTGTGGACGTTTGCCCTTTGGTTTAGCGATAATCTCGATATTGGCTTCCAGTGGGTCGGGCGCATCTTCCAAGATCAGGTCTGCCTCATCGCCTTCATTGAAGAGTTCGCGGAAAATGTTGATGAAGTTTTGACGAATCGCTTGAAAAGTCGTGTTGAAGAGTTCAGCGGCGGTTTTATTGATTTCAGCGATGGTGTCGTGCAATTGTCTTTCAGCTTTGAGCAGATCGTCGCGCTGAGAGACAAGAAAATCAAGACGCTTTTTTTCTTCTTCGTACTCTTGAAGTGCCAGTTCGTTGACAAGTCCGAGCGAGCGCAGTTTTTGTTTGAGCTGTGTGGCGCGTTCTTGTGCGGCGTGCATCTGAAAGTCATCAGTTTCAGCAAACTCTTTTTGTGTGAGTTCTACATCGAACTCAGTTTTGATGACTGTGCGAATATGTTCGGCGCGAAGCGAATGTTGAGAGAGTTGCTGTTGAAATTCCAGAATGAGTTGTGAGAGCACTTCGCGCTGGCGTGAAAGGTCGCGCAGTTTGGATTCACTTTGAGCAAGTTCGCCTTTAAGCGTGGAAACTTCGCCCTCGAGAGTGTGGCAGCGGTTCTGCAGCACGTCGCGCTCAGTGTAAAGTCGGTGCAAATTGTCGTTCATTGTGTCAAGTTCACTGCGAAGCCGAAAAATCTCGTCTTGACTTTGTTGAGTTTCAGTGAGCAATTTTTGTTGCTGACGCATACTGGCGTTTTGTTCATTTTCCACGCTGTGCACTGCAGCGCGCAGTTTCTCGACAGCAAATTCAAACTCTTTGAGTTGCAAGTTTTTTTCTTGCAGCGCTGCATTTTGGGTTTGAACATGTTGTTCGGAAAGTTCAATAACGCGCAGATGCTCATTGAGTTCAAGGTTGAGGGCTTGAAGGTGCGATTCCATTGTATCAAGTTCGGGTTGCAGCGAGGCTAAGGCACGCGCAAGTTGCTCTTTTTCGCTATCGAGCAGGGCTACGCGTTCGGTCAGTTCCACAATTTCTTTCTCAAACGAAGTGCGCTCAAAATCAGCTTGCGACAGCCGTTTTTCAAGTTCTAGCAGTCTCTGTTCAGAGCGGCGAATTTCTTGCTCAAGCTCGGAGAGTGTGATGTCAGAAATGGCGCGTTGCAAGTCGTTGATGCGCTGTTCGGTGGAGCGGATCTGCACTTGAAGTGCCTCAGTTTCTATAAGCAGCCGTTCCATTTCCTCGCGTTTGCCAATGCGAAGTCCTTCAGACGCTTTGACACTTCCGCCACGAATGAACCCACGGGCACTGAATTTTTCACCAGAGAGTGTAACAACTTCAAGATGCAGATAGCTGTTGCCAAGTTGCACAGCACGCTCTAAGTCAGGAGCGACAATCACATGTCCAATCAGAAGTTCCAAAACAGGGCGAAGTTCGGGTGCAATACGCACCATGTCAATAAGGCGTGTAACATTGCTTATGTTTGAAAAATCGGGCAACGCAGGCGCTGAGAGTCTATCTAACACTGTAAAGGTGAGTTTGCCTTTAGCTGCAGTTTTAAGTGCGCTAATGGCTTGCAGCGCATCGTCGGTTGTAGGCGAAATGTAGAGGCTTTGCGCTTCGCCAAGAGCGGCAGCCAGTGCAAGTTTGTACTCCTCATCTATTGAGACAAGGTCAGCCAAACTGCCCAGACCAAAGCGTTTGTTTTGTTCCAAGTCTAAGAACTTGACGCCTTCGGGCAAGCCTTCATAACTGTCCAAAAGCGATTGCAGAAATGTCAGACGAGTGTGTTTAGCATCACGGTCGGTGCGAAGGCGCAGTAAGTGTTCTTTCTCATGTTCAAGTTCAGCCTGCAGCTGTGCGCGATGTGCTTTAGCGTCGGCGAGAGCGGTTTGACGTGCGCTCAGCACCTGGCGTTCGTGCTCAAGTTCAAGTTTGAGCGTTTCTATTTGCGAGCATCGCTCTGTGATTTTTTCTTCCAGGTCGTTTCGGCGTGTATGGCTTTGAGTGCGCTGTGCATCGAGATTTTCAATGCGATTGTGCAGCGATTGGCGTTCAAGCGTCAGGGCACTAATTTTCTTGGATAGCTCAGCAATTGATGTGCGTTTTTGCTCGAGCAACTGGCGCTGTGCGCGCAGTTCCTGTTCGGCTACAGCAAATGCGGCTCGCGATTGCTCGAAGGCTTCATGGTGATTGCGCAAGTCTAACTCTTTAAGACGCAAATCTTCTTGCAGCGACAGTTTTCGCGTGCCAAGTTCTGAGAGTTTGGTGCGAATGCTCTCAAGTTCAGCTTCAGCGCGGGAGAGCGTCTGCAAGAGCAATTTTTGCCGCTCTTCGTTGGAGAGAATCTGTTTTTCAGTAGCAGTAATCAGTTCAGTTTTTTGATTAGCGTCTTTCTGTGCTGCACTCAGGGCTTTTTCAAGATCAATGAGAGCAAGCGATTTGGCTTGAATATCGGCATCAAGGGTATCGATTTGAGTGCTGAGGACAAGTTTTTCTTGCTCTTCTTTGGCAAGGCGTTCGGCAAGCGGCTGGGTTAGTCGAGCAATCTGGGCAAGTTCGCGCTCGGCAATAGCAATTTCAAGCTGGCGCAATTCCTCGCGTGCCTGACGTGCTTGCTCGGCTTTCTTAGCTTGGCGCTCAAGTGAAGCGACTTTCTTTTCAACTTCCAAAATAATGTCTTGAACCCTTGCTAAATCTTGTGAGGTTGTCTCTAACTTTTTGAAGGTTTGTTTTCGGCGCTGCTTGTATTTGGTAACCCCTGCAGCTTCCTCAAAGAGTTTGCGCCGTTCATCAGCATTCTCAGAAAGAATCTGCTCAATCATCTTCAGCTCAATGACCGAGTAGGCATCGCTGCCCATGCCAGTGTCGGTAAAAAGGTCTGTGATGTCTTTAAGGCGACAAGGCACTTTGTTGAGCAGATATTCACTTTCGCCATTGCGGTAGAGCCGACGCGTGATGGTTACTTCGCTGTACTCGGTGGGCAAAATGTTTCGCGTGTTTTCAATCGTAATGGAGACTTCTGACATACCTAGCGGCTTGCGTGTTTTTGTACCATTAAAAATCACATTCTCCATTTTGTCGGAGCGCAAGACACTAGTTTTTTGCTCGCCAAGCACCCAGCGAATTGCATCGACAATGTTGGTTTTGCCACAGCCGTTTGGACCGACGATGGCGGTCAGACCGCTATCGAATTTCAAACTGACGCGCTGCGCAAAACTCTTAAAGCCGAAAACTTCTAAACGTGAAAGGTACATTGAGACTGAGAAGACAAGTTATGGTTGATAGTGTGTAATGAAATGGCTTACAATTGTGTAGAAATAATTTTGAGTCCCTCTTTGAGTCCATGATATTGATACTGCAAATACGCAGATGTGTGATAAAAAGTATCTGAAAGATAGAACAAGACACTAAGACTGAGCACAAGCAGCAGAAAGCCTGTGAGCCAGACGACAACACGATTGACTTCTGCAACGACGGCGATACCGCGTAGGAAGCGGCTAAATGCAATAAGGAAAAGAAGGATACAAAGAAAGAGCACGACGAAATTAAATGCATTGTTTTCTAGACGATCGATAAAAGCTGCAGCAAAGACCAGTATGATCCATGGTGCTGATGCCCATGTCCAAACATGAAGCAGTTGCAGATAAGTTACTCTTGTGCGTTTGACGAGCCCGATGAGGAATTTGCTAAGCAGTGGCAAGAGCAGAGAGAAAATAAGAAAGACAAGTGCGAAGATGAGAATAGCAAAATGTGGGTGCAGTGCAAGATAGTTGATGCTTTCTTTGAGCAGAGCAGCACGAATAAAATGCGAAAGCCAAAAGTCCAAATCAGCATTCGTGCGCAAACTGTATAGAAAGGCAGCAAGAATAGATGCCCAAATCAGCGACAACAGTAAAAGTAAAGTAATGGGGTCGAAAGCAGAGTAAAGGCGCTGGTCACGAATGTCCATGTAAAGGTTTATGGGGCGCACTAGTGCGCGCTGCAAGTTTTCCTGCAAGCGCCTATTGCCATTGATGAGATAGACGAGCAAAGCAGTCAGAAAGATACTGGCAAGAATAAGTGAAGGTGAAAAGTCGCTCTTTGGGCTGCCAATTGGTGGGTTATAGACGCGCTCGCCAAGGTAGAGCGACTTGAGCATCTGAAAGCTGATTTTCTTTTCGCGCCCGAGCGTGAGAAGACCAAAAGTTGCAAGATAGGGATCGCGCGCATCGCTGCCAAGAACTGGTGCAATAGCAAGATGATAGTCGCAAAAGGTATAGACAAACCCACCTGAGACAGGCTGACTTTGTTGATAGGCTTCTTCTAACAGACGAAAGCGATCTAAAAGAAACTTAGCTTGATGTTCAAGCGAACGTGGGTCGCTGTAGCCGTTATGGTTGTCTGTCTCAGCAAGGGCACCGTAGTGAGCAATTAAAATCGGTTTTTCGGTGTTCGCCAAAGTTTTAGCAAAATCAAACTTATTCTTGAATGCATCAAAAGAGCCATTGAAGTCAGAAAAGGCAATGAAATCGGAGTATTGCCAATAAGGGCTGGGTTGCAAGGATTTTGCGGTAAAATACACAAGCCCTTGTGTGTTTGTTCTGACAAGATTTGAAAGTCCTTTCAAGTAAGCTTCAGGTGTATCAGCCAAATCTATGCCTTCCCCAAGACCGTAGCCAATCACCGAGGGGTGGAATTTTGAGCGTAAAATGCTCTCTTGCAGAGCAAGTTCAGACTGCTGCAAAAAGCCGGGTTGCACCAGCAGGCGTGAAGGCGCGTTGCGTACAGGCAGTTGAATGAACAACAAAAGACCAAGACTATCGCAGAAGTGATACCAAATCGGATTAGGCAGTTCAGTCAAGCAGATGGCGTTAACACCAGCACTACGAATCAGCATAAGATCACGCAGAATATCATCAGGTGAGAGCACATTAGCTGTTTGCTCTGTTTCTTCGCTCACATGCAATCCTTTGAGCAAAAAGGGTTTGCGGTTGAGTTGAAAGTTACCTGAGGCAAATCCAACTGTTCTGAAGCCAAGCAAGAAAGTCAGGTCGTCGAGCGTATCGCCAGTTGAAGTGAGAAGTTCAAGGTGCAAGCTGTAGCGTGTAGGTGACGTTGGTTGCCAGAGTTTCGCATTGAGAATCTGGAAAGATGATGGAGCACGAATTACTTGGTTGCTTGCAGCATCGAATTGTGCAAGCTGAACTTTGTCGCTGACTTTCAGCGTATCGAGGAAGAGTTGACCATAAGCCACAACACGCTTTCTGCCTATAGAATCCACGGCAAGGCTATAGCCACGCAAGTCAAACTGTTTAACGCTTACCGTAAGGTCGAGCTTGACGGTAACTTGTGTATCAGGAAGCGCTGCTGGTGTTCTTTGAAGCGGCATGATTAGGGTATCAGAGACGTGATAGCGGAAATCAACATCATCAAAACGAATCGGTGAAGTGGCAACAAGATAGAGATTGCGGAAAAGCCCTGCGAAATTTTGCTTGTCATAGGCTTGGGGACTGAGTGGAAAAGCGTTGGGCACATTGAGGCGGCTGTCACAAATGATTTTGAGGGTATTCTCTGCGCCAAATCGCAACATTTCGCTGGGAATGTCTATCTTGAAAGGCGCACCGCCAACGGTCTGAGCCCCAACAAACTGATCATTAAAAAAAATCTCGCAGCGTGTGCCCATGCCTTCACTGACGAGCATCAGAGCACGGGATTCAAATGCTTTCGGCAGCATCATAACTTTTTCAAAGGTAACTTTGCCTGAAAAACTAAAGGCGGACGGCACATTGATTTCACTTTCAAGACCGCTGGGCAGTTTGACTTTCCACTTACCGACAAGTGAGAGTATTTGGCGTGTCTGGCTTTGTGGATAAGCGCGAATCGAAGCTGGTGTAATCGCACGGTTCTCAAAGAACGTGTAGACCTGCGCCGAAAGTGGAGGCGTAAAAAGAACGGTAAAGAGAAGTAGAAAGAATGATTTCACGAGAAAGTGATTGATTTTTGAGTTCAGAATTGTTTCCTTAATGCTTGCTGCTGTCAAAGAATCTTTATGTGACTGCCTCATCCTTGGATATCAAACATTCCAAAATTCTCTATCAAGGCTGCGATATTGAATGGCTTGAATGAGGTGTTTCATCTCTATGCGCGGCGAGCCATCAAGATCGGCAATCGTGCGGCTGACTTTTAGAATGCGATCATGCGCGCGCGCTGAAAGATTTAAGCGCTTCATGCTGTCAAGCAGGCGCTGTTCACTTTTTTCATCGAGCGCACAAAACTCTTTAATGAGCTTGGTATTCATCTGTGCATTGCAAAATATGGATTGTGCATGATAGTCTTTGAATCGCCGCTGCTGAATTTCTCGCGCTTTGATGACACGCTCACGAATAACTTCAGAACGTTCACCGGATTCTTTTGAAAGCAGGGCACGATGATCGACCTTTGGTACATCAATGTGAATGTCAATGCGATCCAAAAGCGGTCCTGAAATTCTAGAAAGATATCGCTGAATCTGTTGCGGCGTGGCTGTCAGGTTCCCATTTTCGTCGCGCAGTGCACCTGCAGGGCTGGGATTCATGGCAGCAACAAGCATAAAACTTGCAGGATACTTGATAGAAAGCGCAGCACGTGAGACCGTTACTTCACGATCTTCGAGCGGTTGACGCATCACTTCAAGCGTAGCTCGAGCAAATTCAGGCAGTTCGTCTAAGAAAAGTACGCCATTATGCGCAAGACTAACTTCACCGGGCTTAGCTTGATTGCCGCCACCTATGAGAGCCACACTGCTGCTGGTATGATGTGGACTGCGAAAGGGACGCTGTGTGAGAAGTGCAGCGCCCGGTGGTAAAAGTCCAGCGACAGAATAAATTTTTGTGGTCTCTAAGGCTTCTTCAAAAAGCATAGGCGGCAGAATGCTGGGTAGGGCTTTGGCAAGCATGGTTTTCCCGCTGCCGGGTGGACCAATCATGATGATGTTATGTCCACCTGCTGCCGCAATTTCCATGGCAAGTTTTGCATCTTGCTGCCCTTTAATGTCTGCAAAATCAACACTGTATGTCGCTCGTGAGGTAAGGTAATCGTCAAGGTTAATCGAAGTTGGTGCAAAGCGATCGGGTTCGTTGAGTAAATCAATTGTCTCTTTGAGTGAAGAGACGCCATAGATGCGCAAGCTAGAGGAGAGTGCGGCGGCAGCCACAGCAGCTTCATTGGCGTTTTTTCTTTTGGCACAATCATGCGTGAAAAATTGTCGCGTGCCGCCATCACCGCGATAGGAAGTGCACCAGAGACACGGCGTAAGGCGCCATCGAGCGCAAGTTCACCAAGCAAAAGTACACCCTTGAGCACCTCTAAACTAACGACGCCCATGCAAGCTAGCACACCAATCGCAATAGGCAAATCAAATGCTGTACCTTCTTTACGCACATCTGCAGGTGCAAGATTGACCGTGATTTTTCTGGGCGGTACACTAAACCCTGAATTTTTCAATGCAGTCAACACGCGCTCACGGCTTTCCTTGATAGCGCTATCGGGCAAGCCAACCACGATGAACGATGGCAAGCCACTATCTAAGTTCGTCTCAATATCGATTTTAATGGCATCAACGCCCAGCGCCGCCGCCGATGAAAGTTGCGAGAGCATATCACGCGTGCGTAGATGATGAAAAGTTGCAAATGGCGCAAGGTATGCGTGCATACTGCAAAATACGCTCAGTCCACAATAGGACGACCAATGCTGTAATACTCAAAGCCTAACTGCTTGATTTTGTGTGGATCATATACATTGCGTCCATCGAAAATGACTTTACCACGCAGGTAAGATTTAATCTTTTGGAAGTCAGGGTTGCGAAATTCGTTCCATTCGGTAACAATAATCAGCGCATCAGCATCTACGAGTGCGTCATAGTCTTTTGCGACAAAAGTAATTTTACCTTCATAAATTCTGCGTGCATTGTCCATAGCTTCGGGGTCAAAGGCAGCGATGCTGGCACCACGCTTCAAAAGTTCATCAATGATAACAAGCGATGGTGCCTCGCGAATGTCATCGGTGTTCGGCTTGAAGGAAAGTCCCCAAAGCGCAAATCTCTTGCCTTTGAGGTTTTGTGCGCCGCCAAAATGCTTTTCAATTTTTTCAATCAAAATGCGCTTTTGCAAGTCATTGACCTGCTCAACGGATTTCATAATTTTCAAGTCATAGCCATATTCTTCTGCGGTTTTGATAAGCGCTTTAACATCTTTGGGAAAGCAACTGCCGCCATAGCCGACACCGGCATAAAGAAATTGCTTGCCGATGCGCGAATCGGTACCAATGCCGCGCCGCACTGCATCAACATTAGCGCCAACTCTATCGCAGAGATTTGAGATTTCATTCATAAATGAAATTTTCAGCGCAAGCATGGCATTAGCAGCATATTTGGTGAGTTCTGCGCTGCGTTCATCCATCACAAGAATAGGGTTGCCTTGCCTGACAAAGGGCTCATAGAGTTGCTTCATGACCTCAATTGCACGTGGTGATGAACTGCCAATAATTACGCGCTCTGGCTTAAGAAAGTCATCAACAGCCACACCTTCGCGCAAAAATTCAGGGTTACTGACCACATCAAACTCACACTTGGCGTTTTCAGCAATTACAGCACGTACTTTTTCTGCAGTGCCAACAGGTACCGTAGATTTATCCACAATGATTTTGTAAGACCGAATGAGCTTGCCGATCTCATGAGCTACACCAAGCACATACCTTAAATCGGCAGAGCCATCTTCACCTTGCGGTGTAGGCAGGGCAAGAAAAATAAGATCAGTGGCTTGGACCGCATCAGCAAGGCTTGTCGTAAAACGCAATCGACCTTCGCGCAGGTTGCGTTTGAAGAGCACTTCTAAGCCGGGCTCAAAAATTGTAATCTTACCAGCAGAAAGCTGCTTGACTTTCTCTTCATTGGTGTCGACGCAGATAACTTCATTGCCTGTTTCAGCAAAGCAAGTGCCCGCTACAAGTCCAACATACCCCGTGCCAACGACAGAAATTTTGAACATGTGCGTTAGAGTCTAAGTTTTTTTTGAAATGCCAAAGATACAAAAAAGTGCATGCCTTTTTCAGGGGCTAATCGATGATTTCTTTTTGAAGTGCCCTGTGCAGAGCGTGACCAAGTGAAGGTTATTTCGGGGCAAGTTTGCGTTGCAAGGCGCCAGCAAGATAAGCGTTTTTTATCTTTGATGCGCTCGTAGCACATCATAGCAGAATCACGCTCACCAAGTTCATAGTAACACACACCAAGACTGAAATATGCTTCGGCATTGAGTGAATCTAAGGCGAGTGCACGTTGGTAGGGAGCAATGGCTTCACGGAATTTTTTCATCTTGACATAGACATTGCCAATGTTGCGGTGAGCATCAAAACTTTGCGGGGTGAGCGCAGCAAGTTTCTCAAAAGCCCAAAGTGCATCTGCATAACGCTCGAGCTGAAAAGCCATCACACCGAGCGTTACCAATGTGGAGGTATCGGTCGGATTGAGTTCAATAGCTTTTTGAAAGGCGCCAATGGCTTTTTCATACTCTCCGAGTGAAGCATATGCCGCTCCAAGGCGCGTAAAGAGTTTCGGATTGTTCGGAGTGTATTTTACGGTCTCCTGCAAATTCTGGATATCCTCTCGTGCTTTGGCTTTGGGGTCGTTACATGAGAGTGCAAAGAGCGCAGAGAGTATAACGAAACACGACTTTGCTAACTTCATCTGAGACACAATTACAAAAGGTGAGAAAGTTGTTCAGCCAGCGGACTATTCAGCGATTGAAGGCGATGGTATTGCTCGTGCACACCGTGTCGGTTCCCAGTGCGGTAGTGAAGAAAGCCGAGAGCAAGATGGGCTTCTTCGAAATTAGGTTGAAGTGCAAGTGCATTTTGAAAGGCGCGCATTGCGTCATCGTTCTTGCCAGCATCATCGAAGGCGTTGCCTAAGTAGAACTGAATTTCCGCAGAATGAGGATTAAGTTCTGCAGCCTTTGAGAGTGCAGCGATAGCTTGCTCGAAATTGCCAAGTTGAAGTTCAGCGATACCCAAGCCGATAAGAGCAGGTTCAAAATCAGGTTTAAGCTCAAGGATAGCACGGTAAGCACGAGAGGCTTCAGCAAATCGACTGCGTGCAGCAAACGCTTCAGCAAGAGTATAGTGTGCTTGGATATCTTCAGGCTGCTCAGTGCACTGGCGCTCAAGTGCGGCAAGTTCTTCAGAGTCTTTAAGTGACTGGCTAACAAGTTGCTTTAGGGTATCGTCGTATTGCTGCATCGCTTAAAAATGTTTGACTTCAAAGGAAAGTATGCTAAGCCGAAATTTAATGCACGTCTTCGCTGAAAAAAGTTCCTTTAAATGTTGGCGCGCATTGCTTAAGTACGCTTCAATTTCTTGTCTATCAAGATGCTGCTCGATGGAAATCTCGTCAATACTTTTGTGCTTGATTTCATAGAGTGTGATAAGGTCGCGCTCAACGCGTGGCAACTTTTCGATGCAGGCAAGCAGACGCTCATGATCTGTTTTGGGTGCCCGTTTGGGTTGAGAGGTTTGAGACAAAACAGGCTTGATAGCACCATAACGCTTGGCAGCCATAGGTGGAAGTTTTGTTGGACGAGAAGCTGGAGCGATAAATTCGTCGGTTTGCGGCAGCGAATCGGCATTAGAACCGATAGCGACTTTATCGCCGAGTTGATTGCGCTCAGGCGGCAAGTTCGATAAATCAATCGGAATCGGTTTCTGAGAGTTGCTCATTGCAGAAGCGGCACTTTCGCCTGCATTGACAAGTGCGTGAGCATCAAGGTTAAGGTTTGTAGCAAGTTTAAGATCGCTTAGGTGTGCAGGTTCAGGTTTGCGTGTATCAACCTCTCCAAAGAGTGACATGAACTCGTTGTAGCTCAAGCCGCGCGCTTCACAGTATGGAATTTCACGGTTCCAGATGCGCTGGCAAAGGTCAGCAAACTTTTCTTGAATCTCTGGCAGGCGAATTGCCACGTCAAATGAATCGGCAATATCGCGTGCGGCTGAACTATAAGGCAGATTCATAATAATGTTGATGCCTGCCGCTTTCGCATAGCGCTCTGCGATGCCACTGCCATCATCACGGTTGACAATCAAGCCAAGTAAGCGAGAACTGCCACCAACGGTCTTGAAATAATTATTTGCCATGCAAATGTTGTTTGCGGCAAAAATTGATTGTCGGTCATTAGAGACGACCAGAATGACTTCTTCGCACAACGAGCGTGCAAGTGGTGTGGCAAAACCGCCGCAGACCACATCGCCAAGAAAATCCATTAGAATAACATCCAAATCCCATCTGAAAAGCCCAAGCCGTTCCAAGACATCAAAGCCAGAGATAATGCCACGTCCACCGCAGCCGCGCCCAACTTCTGGACCGCCAAGTTCAATACCAAAAACAGGTTGTGGAAAGCCGTCTAACTGCCGCTTGAAGACAATATCCTCGAGTTGGACTTTTTCGTGCGTTTGAGTCTTCTGACCAAAGACTTCCGTAACTGTGGGGAGAGAAATACCGCCAAAAAGTGAGGTTGTAGAGTCGTGCTTCGGATCGCATCCGATTTGCAACACGCGCTTGTTCATCAGCGCAAACATGGCCGTCAAGTTCGTGGTGATAAAGCTTTTGCCGATACCGCCTTTACCGTAAATCGCAATGCTACGCGCTGGCATAGTTTTCTCCTTTTTTCAACAAGTTAAGACTGTTTATTGCTTCAAGAATACCTCAAAGCCTGCTGCATATTTGGCAGGCAAGAACTCAATGACTTGGTAAGTAGCCACGCCATTGAGAATGTATGGGTCTTGGCGCACGATATCTTCGAGCTGCTCACGCGACGCAAGATGTGAAATCAAGACGCCGCCTGTAGGTGGATTTTGCCGACCCGAGACAACAAAATGCCCTGCGGCATATTCCTTGTCCAAAAAGGCTAGATGTGCACTGCGAAAGACATCGACCTCTTCAAGAGCTTTCGAGTATGTATAAAGCACAACAAACATCTTTGCTAGATTTTATTCGGGCTTCCAAGAAAGTGCGAGCTTAAGGCAATTGCTGTCGTAGAATGCTGTTTCATATGCCTTTGCGAGACCATTCCATGCGGAGCTGTAGTGCGTAAAGATGCGCTTAAAATCAATCACTTTATTAGCCATAATCGCAAGCGTACGGTCTAAGTCACCAAGTGCCCATTGCTTAGCGGCTAAAATTTTGATTTCTTTCATAAACGCGAAGTGATAGGCCAAATCAATGCGCTCATAGTAGCCGCCAAGAACAAGTGTTCCATTCATTTTGAGAAACCTAAGGCTATCTTCAATCGCTTTCATTGAGCCAGTGCAATCAATCACGACATCAAAGAGCATAGAGCCTAAGGCGTCTTCGAGCGAAGTATGGGCGACATTGATGCGCAAATGTGCAGATGATTTGGAAAGCCGAAAATCGCTTAGGTCAGTGGCAGCAACCAAGTCTGCGTTGAAGAGTTTTGCAAAGTCGCAAACCAGCAGCCCTACGGCGCCTTCACCAAGCACGAGGATGCGTTTATCGGTTACTGCGGCTAAATCAACAATGTGCAAGGCAGTAGCGGCAAGTGGGAGTGCAAGTCCTAACGAAACATCCTCAAGCATATCGAGGCGTGTGGTTTTGTGGTAGGGTGAGACCACATACTGCGAGGCACCACCAAACGCAGCATTGACATCAGTGTAGCCAAAGGAACCTGACACATAGACAAACTTACCTAAGTATTCCTCAGGGACGTTGCTGCCAATTTTGATAACTTTACCAACAGTTTCATAGCCGGGAATGACGGGGTATTCGGTCATCTGCATTTTGGGCAAGCGCCCCATGAACAGCATTTTCTCTGTGCCAGCACTGATGGAGGTCCAAAAAGTCTCTACTAAGACGTCACTGGGCTCAAGATCGCGCAAATTGACGTCGCGCAACTCCAGATGCTCAGGCGCAGTGAAAACAACCGCCTTCGACTTCATAGCTATTCTCCTTTACTACTTTTACTTCTAAAAACTTCTTTTGCACTTGGTCTGCCAAGTGTCAGGACAGCCTGACATTAAACCAGACCTTGGGCTTTCAAGCGCCGCTCATTGCGTTTTTCTAGCCAGACACGCACAAGATATTGCAGCGCATTGATCACATAACTCAAATATGCAGCGAAAGCTGACCAAATCAAAACATCAGTTGAATAGTTGAAATAAGCCAAGACAAAGTATGAGAAATGAACAATGATGGCAATTGTGCTACCTACATCTTCCCAAAAAAACTCTGGTGAATAAACCCAGATGCCGAAAACTTCCTTTTCCCAGATGGCGCCCGTAACAAAAAGCAGCACTAAAAAAAGCGTCTTGACCAAAACCCCAATCGTAACAAGCGAAAAATCATGAATGATACCTTGATAATAGAGCAATGTAATGACAAAGCCGACAATGAAGACAACAAATTGAATCGGAGCTAAGATGAACTGAACTTTGGTCCAAATTGAAGAGTTACGAATACGTAATTGCTCTGGTGTGTAGCGAGGCATAAAAAATGTCTCTCCTTTCTCAAGTAATACTAAGAGTAAATCTAATACAACACGACACGACTTGCAAAACTTAGTGCGTGAGTTCTTCAATTATGTGCTGGTGCTGTGGATAGCTTGCCATAAGTATCTGACGCTGGGCAAGTTCAAAATCAGCAAAATCAAAACCGGGCGCAACGCTGCAGCCAACCAGCGCAAACGAATCTGGTGCAGTAACTTTTGCACCAAACCAACAGCCTGCAGGTACAACAGCCTGAAATACTTCACCATCCATAAGATGACGACCAAGCCTATGCGTCTGTAGCATGCCATCGGGCGTAATCACATAGAGCTGTAGCGGTGAGCCCTCATAAAAGTGCCAAATTTCATCTGAACGTATGCGGTGGAGAGCAGAAAAATCTGAACTGCGCAAAAGAAAATAAATTGAGGTAGCAAAGCATCGATCTCCTGAAAAGCGTTCTGGCAACGCATGGTGTGGCAGAAATTCGCTGGAGCGATAAACTTCACGAAAAAATCCGCCCTCTGGATGCGGTTGTAAGCCCAGCGATTGAATGAGCAATTGAGCTGTAAGCATAACGCAGAGTGAATGTCAAATAATGTAAAAAAGAAAAGCGCCCAAGTGCAAAACATAGCATTGAGCGCTGCAAAATCAAAAGCTAAGAGCGTTAGCCTTCTTTTTCTTTCTTCTTGGTCTTTTTCTTTGCTTTCTTGCTCATGTCTGGTTTTTCTTCTGATTTCTTTTCAGTTGAGTCGGAAACCAGCGCAGGGTTATCGCTCTTGAAGATAAAAGCATTTGAAGAGCTGGTTACAGCAAAAAGTGCAAAGCAGCCGATGACAACAGCAAAAAGTATGCGTTTCATATTTTTTTTCAGCGCGCAGTGGTGCAATGGAGTGTAAAAATAAAAAAGTAAAAACAATGCAGCAATATCTTCACAATTTGATAACCTTAATGCTCATCTGGGGGCTTTGCATTGGCTTGGGGTTTGAGGTAGTCTATGCACAAGAAAGGGAAAGTTGCACATTAGGCTATCTTGCAATGCCAAAAGTGCACTCGGCAGCAGCGGTGGTGTTCTTGCACGATAATTACGGTTTAGACTCTTGGACAAAGTCGCTGTGCGATTTGCTGGCGTGCGAAGGCTTCAACGTGTTGGCGGTGGATTTGTATCGCACGAGAGTGCCGCAAGATTTTATGGAAGCCCATGAACTCGAGCGCGCTTTGCCTGAATCAGAAGCGCAGCAGAGCATGGCGGCAGCGGTGAAGTTTCTCAAAGAAGATTTGAAAGTCCAGCGCGTAGGCATGGTGGGCGTGGCAATGGGAGGCACTTTCGCCTTAGATTTTGTTGCAAATAGAGCAGGGCGAGATATTGCGGCTTTAGTCGTAAATTATGCAGCGTTACCTACTGAGACAGAAAAAATAAAAACCTTGTCTGCCCTGTTATGGCGCACTTTGGCGAAAACGATGTAGGCATAGACCAAACAAGCGTTTTACGATTTACACAGATGCTAAAAGCGCATAACAAAGCCGTAGATGTGAAAGTCTATCCTGGAGCTGCTTTTGGCTTTCTACGTCCGACAACCGATAGCTATCACGCTGAAAGTGCAGCTGATGCGTGGGCACGCACGATACGCTTTCTCAAAACACACTTGCAAAGTAGACCCAAACCATAAATTCATCATGCACAGACGAGCCTTTTTGCTCCTGCTTGTACTGCTTATAGCAGCAATTCCACTTCAAGCAAAAGTGGTATCAAAAACTGTTACCTATAAGTCGGGCAGCGATGATGTTTCTGCTTATTTAGCTATGCCTGAAGAGAAAGGCAAGTATCCCGCTGTCATTATGATTCATGAGTGGTGGGGCTTGAACGATTGGATAAAAGATATGGCAAATGCTTTGGCGAGCGAAGGCTACGTGGTGTTAGCTGTAGATCTCTATCGTGGAAAAGTTGCCTCAAAACCGGATGAAGCCGGCGCACTAATGAACGGATTACCGAAAGACCGTGCCACAATGGATTTGAAGAGCGCTTATGACTACTTGAAAACTTTACCTGAAGTCGATATTGCTAAAGTTGGAACGATTGGCTGGTGTATGGGTGGGTCGTATTCGCTGCTGGCAGCAAAGGAGTTAGGCGAAAAACTCACGGCTTGCGTTATTAACTACGGACGTGTAAGCGGCGACAAAAACGAGCTGCGCGCTGTCAAAGCCAGTGTGCTGGGCATTTTTGGTGCGCAGGATAGAGGCATCCCTGTTGAAAACGTCAAGGCTTTTGAAGCAGCACTCAAAGAACTTGGTCAGAGTGTGGAGCTAAAAATCTATACTAACTCTGGACATGCGTTTATGAACCCAAATAACACAAGAGGGTATAACAAAACTGATGCAGAGGATGCTTGGAAAAATACGCTGGACTTTCTCAAAAGAACTCTAAAATCATAACACATAAGCGTATGTTACAAAAAAATTTAGCCGAGTTAGCTCAAAAAAAATTTGATTACAAGACAAAGCCCCAAGGCTCGCTAGGCGACTTAGAGAAAATGGCGGTGCGTCTGGCTACGCTTCAAAACACGCTTTCACCCAGTGTGGGAAGAAAAAGAATTTTGGTTTTTGCCGGCAGTCATGGTGTTGCAAAGCGAGGGGTGAGTGCTTATCCTGAAGAGGTTACGGCGCAAATGGTGCTCAACTTTCTGAGAGGCGGCGCCGCAATCAATGTACTGGCAAGGCACGGTGGGATTGATTTGCGCGTTATCAACGCAGGGGTAAATGGGGATTTATCAAATGTGCAAGCGTCAAATTTTCGTAATGAACCGGTGCAAAGTGGCACGCGTGACTTTACAACAGAGCCAGCTATGACCAAAGAGGAACTTGACGCAGCGCTTGCACTAGGCAAAAGTGAAGTAGAGCGCGCAAAGCAAGAAGGCTTCGAGCTCTTGGGTATCGGCGAAATGGGAATTGGCAATACCACATCGGCAGCGGCACTTTGTGCGGCATTGCTGGCGTTGCCACCGCAAAAAGTCTGTGGCAGAGGTACAGGTGTAGATGATGAAGGCTTAAGACGCAAAATTGCAGCCGTGTGCACGGCGTTAGATCGACATGGCTCAACATGCAAAACGGCGCTTGAATGGCTAGCAGCGGTTGGCGGATACGAAATTGCGGCAATGACAGGCGCGATTTTCGCAGCATCGCAATACCGTCTGCCGATAGTGATTGATGGCTTTATTGCAACAGCGGCAGCACTCGTTGCTCTGAAAGCAAATCCAGAGGTGTCTGATGTCTGTTTCTTTGGACATCTCTCAGCGGAGGGTGCGCATCAAGATGTATTGCAACACCTGAAAGCAGAGCCAATCTTGGCACTGAATATGCGTCTGGGTGAAGGCACTGGGGCTGCGCTGGCAATGCACATTCTCGATGCCGCTGCAAAAATTGCTCTGTGAGATGGCGACCTTTGAAAGTGCAGGGGTATCAGAAAAATTGTAAGTAAATTTGTAAGTAAATGAAAACACATTTGCGCAAAGGACTATGTGAAAGTCAAAAAAATGCGTAAATTTTGAGCCTTTCCATAAACAAGCTAAACTCTAAAGTATGGCGAAAAAAGAAGCAAAAACAGCGGCAAGCAAGAAAAAAGTAGAACTTGGCTTCAAAGCCGTTAAGTTGGTTTATTCAACCAAGTCGCCGAAAACCGGACAGTGGCGCTTTTCAGAAAAACTTGTCAAGATTCCAAATGGACAGGATGATATAAAGTTTCTTGAACAAGAAATCAAGAAAGGCTAATGAGTTTTGGTGTTTAAGAGAGCACGCTAAAAACTTTTTGGAGGGTAATTTTTTAGAGAATCAAAAAATGCAACTCGCTTGCAATTACGACCCATTTGCAGATGCAATGACAACTGCGCGAGTCTTTGACAATTGTTCTATGGACGCAAAATTTGATGAAAAAAAGGAGAGGGGGCATGAAGCGTATCATCAAACTTGAATCTATTAACCTTGACGCCATTGGTTTCTCAACCTCAATGCTGTGTGCAGTGCACTGCGCCGCATTGCCATTTGTGCTTACGCTGTTGCCGCTGGTGGGACTGGAGTTTTTGGCAAATCCCATAGTTGAGATGAGCATAATAGCGCTTGGGTTGGTGGTGGGTGTCTCTGCGCTGTGGCATGGCTTTCAGCATCATCGTAACCTGGCGGCGGTAGTTGTGCTGGTGCTTGGCTTTGGTATGATTTTTCTAGCCCATTCAGGCTGGGTAAGTGAAACCGTTGAAGACACGTTGACCCCGATTGGTGCATCAGTTGTGGCGCTAGCGCATGTGGCTAATTGGCGACTAAGCAAAAGAGCATGCCAAAGTGAGTCGTGTGAGCATTGAATCCAAATTTTTTGGAAAGGTCTCAAATGCAAACCATGTGCAAGCGCAATGATGTAGTGCAGCGGCTTGTCTGTTGTGTAGTGCTTTTCTCAGCCTTGACGGGAGTGGTAAATGCGCAGACTGTATCGCTTTCAGGTTCGGTGCGCGATAGAGAGACTGGCGAAGCTATTGTGGGTGCATCAATTAAAATTTTGGGCACGCGCTTTGGGGCACTGACCAATCTTGAAGGGAAGTACCGTATTGAGAATTTGCCATTGGGAGACTATGAGCTACAGTGCAGCGCAGTAAGCTATGAGTCTCAAACTGTAGCTGTGCGGGTGATGGAAAATCAGGAGCTCAATTTCAGGCTAAGTCTGCTCAATGTCAAGAAAGAGGAAATTACGGTTACATCGGAGCGGGAGAAAGATGTGTTGCGTCAAGCGGTGCAGTCCATTGCACGCATGGAGAAAGCAGACCTTGATAAGCATCGTGGGCAGACGCTTGGAGAGACCTTGCATGAGTTGCCGGGGGTAACAGTGTTGCAAACGGGACCCTCGATTGCAAAGCCAGTGGTACGTGGGCTACATAGCCAGCGTGTGGTGGTACTCAATGCAGGGGTAAGGCAGGAGGGTCAGCAATGGGGTGCTGAACATGCGCCAGAGATTGATCCCTTTGCCGCAGCAAAAATTGAAGTCGTAAAGGGCGCTGCCAGTGTCGAGTATGGTGCAGATGCAATTGGCGGTGTCGTTCGTGTCGAGCCACGTCCTTTACCAAAAATCATGCTTTGGGTGGAGAACTTACGCTCAATGCCTTTGGCAATAATGCACAAGGAGCACTCTCAGCGTTGCTTGAAAGTGCAATTGGTGAGGCAGTGGGTTGGCGCGCCCAAGTAAGTTACCGTCGCGCTGGTGATGCGGCTACACCGCAATACTTTCTGACCAACACAGGATTCACAGAATTGAACGCTTCAGCGATGGCGGGTATTGCAGGTGACTGGGGCGAGGTTACCGCCTACTACAGTCGATTTGCGACAGAACTTGGGGTGCTTAAAAGTGCGCACATTGGCAATGTAACCGATCTGGTACGAAGCATGCAGCGTACGCAACCGATTATCACAGAGCCGTTTTCTTTTCGTATTGACTTTCCGCGCCAGCGCATTACACATGATTTGCTCTCGCTGCGTGCAAAATTGAAACTCGGTAGCTTAGGCAATCTTCAACTCAATTACGGCTATCAACAAAACATCAGACAAGAGTTTGATGCGCATGTGCCACTGGGCACAGATCCGAGTCGACGTGAGATTCCTGCCTTTGACCTGACGCTCTACACGCACACTGCTGAAGCAAAACTCAATCATTATCCGATTGCAAACTTCGTTGGGGCACTAGGTGTAGCGGCACTAGTTCAGTCTAACAAAAACTTTGGGCTTACTGGACTCATTCCAAACTTCAGCGCAGTAACAGGTGGCATATTCTGGCGAGAAGAATGGGTAAAAGACGATTGGACTGTTCATGCTGGAGTACGCTACGACTTACGCTGGCAGCGCGCCACTCCCTATGGCAGTTCGCGGATTGCACGTCAGTTAGCAAGTGGAGTGATTCAAAGTCAACAGAACTTTCAGACGGTTACGGGGGCAGTGGGTGTCATCTATCAATTTGCACCAGAGTGGTCAATTAGTGCGCAAGCTGCAACTGCATGGCGAGCGCCCAGCATCAACGAACTCTACAGTGATGGTGTGCATCATGGCACGGCGCAGTATGAAACTGGCGACCCGAATCTGCAAATAGAACGCAGTTTCAACCTTGATGCGACGCTGCGGCATATTGGCGCAAGAACGCGTTTGGAACTCTCGCTTTACCGTAACGCAATTTCAAACTTCATTTATCTTTTCCCGACGGTTGAGCCAGTCATCACGATTCGTGGTGCCTTTCCCGGATTTGAGTATCGACAGGCTAATGCGCTGCTATACGGCATTGATGGCTTTTTTGAGTGGGAGGTGTCGGAAATTGTGCGTGCGTTTGCCTCACTATCCGCAGTGCGTGCTTGGAATGAAGCGCAGCGCGAGCCGCTGATTAACATGCCATCCGACAGAGCCATTATCGGCTGCCATGTAGATTTGCCCAGCATCTTGAGTTTAGAAAAAACCTACTTAGAAATTTCTACCACGCTAGTACGCATTCAAGACCAATACCCACGACTTGAAGTGCCGAACAGTTTGCCGCCAGCAGTTTCTGATGAAGAAGCCTACAGGTTTTATGTCGAAAACCTCACACGCCCGCCAGCAGGGTATGGATTGCTTAACCTAAGCCTCGGTACTGAATTAAAAATCTTTAACCAAGAGACGGCAATAAGGCTGACTGCACAAAATGTGCTTGACCAACGTTATCGTGATTATCTGAGCCGGTTCCGATTCTTTGCTGATGATGCAGGGCGGAACATCATTTTGCGCCTAAGCATGAACTTTGGAGCAATATCAGGCAAGTAACTTGTTCTTTGAACTTTAACTTTCTCTAACAATCAAACTTATAAAGTATGTCAAAAATGAAGTTATACACTGCTCGCAATATCCTAAGTCTTTTTCTTGTAGCAATTATGCTGGTTACAACCGTAGGTTGTCGCCAAGATAACCCTGTTGATACAAATGAACAGGAAAAGATTACAACGCTAAAGCTCAAACTGACGCCAGCAGAGGGGAGGACCATAGAAGCGGTGTGGCGTGATTTGGATGGACCAGGCGGTAATCCACCTGTAATTACACCCTTGAATCTGCGCGCCGGGGTAACCTACGACGGTGAAGTAGAGGTCTTGGACGAGAGCAAAGTTCCACCGGAAGACAAAACTGAAGAGATCGAAGAAGAAGGTGATGAGCATCTCTTTACTTACACAGTAGGCGGCGGTGCACAAGGACGCCTAACTATTACACGCACTGACCGTGATAGAAACGATCTGGAAATAGGATTGCGTTTTCGTGCTCAAGTGAGCAGCGGAGCAGCTACAAGTGGAACATTGCGCGTCATACTTTACCACTATTCTTCATCGGTACGTAAAACCCCCGCTTTGCAGCCTGGACCTGAAACGGATATTGATGCGACCTTCCCTGTAAACATCGCACAGTAAGTATCGTATAACGTGCTCTGTGTAAAGCCTGATGAAAAGCCTGCATACTCGTGTAGGCTTTTTAGCTCGAAGAATAAATCGCAAGGAACGCCATGTAAGCATGCAGGGTTTCTATGGTCAAACTTTTAACAAAGATGATAAAAACATTGAAAGAGCAGCCACTACTACACGATCAGTCCTTATCACAGACACATCTGTTGCCAACGCAACAAGACCTGCTTGCGGCACAACAAGACGCAACACTAGAGCGTGTGCCAGTTGAGACCAGCGAGTGGTTTGCGCTCTGGTTCAACAGTCCAATCTACCTCAAGCTCTACGAACATCGAAATTTCAAAGAAGCAGAGAAAACGGTAGAGACAATTTTGCGCTACTCAACCATTCAAGCGCGGTGTGCTTCGCCGAAGGTGCTTGACATTGCTTGCGGTGCCGGTCGGCATGCTGTAGCGTTTGCTGAAAAAGGTTGTAGCGTAACAGCAAACGACCTTTCACCAATGCTCTTACAAGAAGCGCGTCGCTTGGCTGAGCAGCACCATGTCAAGCTCACTTTCTTGCAAAAGGATATGCGAGAGATTGACTTTAGTCAAGACTATGATCTGGTGGTTCAACTCTTTACAAGTTTCGGCTACTTTGAGGAGCCTGATGATGACAAGCGTGTGCTTGAAAACGTGTATCGTGCGCTGAAAAGTGGTGGAATCTATGTGTTGGATTTTTTCAATGCAACCTATGTGCGTAAAAATTACAAGCCGCTCACGAAGCGGATGCTAGATGGAATTTATGTCAGTGAAGAGCGAAAGATCGTAGGAGATTCCATAAAGAAGGTAATCACGCTCGTGGAGAATGGCAAGCTCAAGCGCTTTATGGAGTCTGTCAGGCTCTACAGCCACACAGAGCTGATAGAGCAATTAAGCGCAGTGGGATTTTGCATTGTCGGTATCTTAGGTGATTATGATGGTGCGCTGTTTGACCCCGACAGCTCACCACGTGTCATCATCTTTGCAGAAAAAGCCTAGAGTAAAGTTGCCGTAATTGCAGCACAAAGAAAGGCAACTTGTCTTGCAGAAAGCAAGAAGTTTTGCTATTTTCGCACAAGTAGGTTTGGAAATAGCCTCGTCTCAACCTCATTCGCAGGGTGAAGCGAAAATCCAATCTAACTCTCTACTTGCACAACAGTCCAATGGAGGACTTGAACTTAGAGACGAGGCGTATTTTAACGATGGGGTATCGCCAAGCGGTAAGGCATCGGCCTTTGGAGCCGACATTCCCAGGTTCGAATCCTGGTACCCCAACAACTCCAGTATCGCCTGCCAGGACGGACAGGCGATTTTCATTTCAAGCGTGCTGAAGCGAGGGCATAAAGCATAGAGGGAGCAGAAAGTAAAATGCAAGGGGAAGCAAAAGCGATGCAAGATCTTAAATCATTAAGTCTGAACGAGCTCAAATCGCGGTTAGCAGCACTTGGTGAGCCGGGGTATCGAGCCGAACAGATTCGGCACGCTTTGCATTCGCAGGATGTAACGGATATTGCTCAGATGACTACTCTTCCCAAGGCCTTGAGAGAGAAACTTGCCCATGAATTTTTTATCTCGCGCTTGCACCCTGTGCTGGATGTAAGTTCGGCAGAGCGTGAGAATGCGCAGACCATCAAACTGCTCTATGAACTCTCCGATGGAGCACGCATTGAGACTGTACTCATTCCTGATTTACGCGAAGGGCGCGAGCGAATGACGGTGTGCGTGTCCTCGCAAGTAGGCTGTGCACTAGCATGCAAGTTCTGCGCTACAGGCTACATGGGTTTTTCACGCAACCTCACGATTGGAGAAATCACCGACCAAGTCTTGGGCGCAATGCAGATGGCTAAAGCGCGTTACGGTAAGCGCATTTCAAATGTGGTGTTTATGGGTATGGGCGAGCCAATGCTGAACCTCGAACGGGTGATGGAAGCGATTGAAATTCTTGCGCATGACCGCTATCAATTCAAAATCGGAGAGCGTCACATTACGGTCTCGACTGTTGGGATTGTGCCCGGCATTGAACGCCTGACAGAAAGCCCTGAAAAGTTTCGGCTTGCACTCTCGCTGCATTCAGCCATTGAGGAAAAACGGCGCGAGATGATGCCGATTACAAATGTCTATCCACTCAAAGATCTCAAACAAGCCCTGCAGCGTTATGCACAAGTCAAAAAGAAGCCAGTATTTCTTGAATATCTCTTACTCAATGGCATCAATGATGGTGAAGAGGATGTAGCGGCACTCATTAAGTTTGCCCGCAGTTTTCCCTCAAAAATCAATCTGATAGATTACAATCCAATTGCTAACATGGACTACAAGCGCAGCACAGAAGAGCGCAAGGAAATGTTCCTGCGTAGATTGTCTGAGGCGAACCTAACCGTAACACTTCGACGCAGTCGTGGTAGAGATATTGACGCTGCATGTGGGCAACTTGCAACCAGTACGAGCACGGGAAAGAAAATTAAACTGGCGACGCTGCAAAGTGCCTAAAAGTTCATTCCGCTTAGGGAAGCATACCACACTGCATCTGCCACATCCAGCACTCCTACAAAAGCCACACGTTGAAAGAAAGCAACAAAGAAAATTTGCATAACTTTGCGTGCAGTCTAACCAACTTAACTCAAATTAACCATGAGAGATGTGTTCTGGATGCACCTAATCGTGGCTCTAGCACTTTTACTTTCGGTGCTCGTGCCAGCCAATGAATCAATTGGTTGGGGCTTTTGGGCGCATAAGCAAATTCACCGACGGGCTGTGCAGGCGATGCCCGAACCTGTTGCAGATTTTTTCAAAGAGTACTCAACATTTCTCATTGAGCACGCGATTGATGCTGATGATCGTCGCCGAATTGATCCGACGGAAGCTGAGCAACACTTTATCGACATTGATCGCTACGGAAGTTATCCATTTCCTGAATTGCCACGACGCTTTGAAGAAGCAGTCAAGAAATACACACTTGACACAGTGCGTGCCAACGGGGTCTTGCCATGGCGAATTGTGGCGTTTAGCGATAGCCTCACGCGTGCTTTCAAAGCAAAAAACCTCGATAGAATTCTTTACTTTGCAGTAAATGTAGGACATTACGTTGCTGATGCACATGTACCGCTGCATGCCACTGAAAATTATGATGGACAGCTGACAGGACAGAAAGGCTTGCATGCACGGTGGGAATCAGAAATTCCAGAGCGGTACATGCGGCACTATGAAGCAAAAAATGAATCTGCACCCCGCGCAAAGTATATTGCCGATAAAACCGAAGAGAGTTTTAAGTGGGTTTTGGAAAGTTATCTGATGGTCGATTCGGTATTAAAATGCGATCTCAAAGCTAAGGAAGGCTTAAAGCCTGAAGAGATCCGCACGATGGTGACGGACAAAAATGGGCGAGAGCGTGAAATCTATACGCCACTCTACTATGAGCGCTTCAAAGAGGCATTAGGCGATATGGTTGAGCGTCGGTTTGAGCAAACCATTGAGCGCGTGGCGTCGGTGTGGTATTCTGCTTGGGTAGATGCAGGCAAACCAGACCTGAAAGATTTGATGCATAAGTCACACGAGTGACAGTTTTTTGTAAAGCAGCTGCCGTTGCTTTTAGGAACGAAGTTAAGTAGAGCAGCAAGGCGCAGGGTATTGTTGTGCCTCGGGATGCAATTATATTTAGGGAACTTTCTAAGCTGCCATGCAATTTCAGATATTTAGTTTAGTTCTATCCAAGGCAAGACAATGAGTAAGGACGTGGATGTGGAACAGCAAAGGGCAACGGCAAAGGTTCAAGTGCAGAAGATGCACAGTGCGGGCATTGCGCTAGCCGAAGATATTCTTGCCGTAGAAGAGCCACTGGAAATCCGTTTAGCCGTGCAAGGCGAACAGGAAGTAAAACGCGTCGCTGTAACGATGCGTACCCCTAATCATGATGCAGAACTGGCAGTTGGATTTCTCTTCACCGAAGGCATTCTCAAACACCCCAGTCAAATTAGCCGAATTTCATATAGCGACAAGCCTATTCAGGGCGTCTTACACCACAATGTGATTTGTGTGGAACTCAAGCCTGAGGTCAAAATTGACTTCAAGCGGCTTGAGCGGCACTTCTATACGGCATCGAGTTGCGGTGTGTGTGGCAAGGTTTCAATTGAATCGGTGCAGGCTTCGGTGTGCACCGTATTTCCGAAAAATCGACCATTTTTCGAAAAGAGCATTATCTGTCGCTTGCCTGAGACCTTGCGCAAGGCACAGGCTGTCTTTGAGCAAACAGGTGGATTACATGCTGCAGCACTCTTCGATATTCGTGGCAACTTACTGATGCTGCGTGAAGATGTCGGACGACACAATGCGCTGGATAAACTCATTGGAGCAGCGTTTTTGGAGCGACGCCTGCCCTTGCATAATGAACTTGTTTTGGTGAGCGGACGCGCAAGTTTTGAACTGGTACAAAAAGCCTTGATGGCAGGAATCCCCATTATGGCAGCTGTCGGGGCACCTTCAAGTCTGGCTGTTGAATTGGCTGATGAATTTGATATGACGCTGATTGGCTTTCTGAGAGGCGAGCGGTTTAATATCTACAGCGGTGCATGGCGTGTGCGCTCTGACAGTGTCTATGCACCGATTACACCAGAATTTAACGGACAGTTTGATTTAGAAACTGCGAACCTGAAGTTGCGTCCTGTAAGTCTAGAAGATGAAGCATATTTCTTCGAGACTTGGAACGATCGGGCATTTCGTCGTTATCTTTTTGACGACCGTCCTGTACCCCGAGAGTTTGTGCACGCACAAATTGAAGAGAGTATAAAGAATTTCCGTGAGCAGCGCTTGGGGATTTGGACACTGGTGCGCAAAGATGAAGAGCGCCGTATTGGGTTTTGTGCCTTACGGTTAAGCCCGAACCGCACGGGTGTAGAGCTGGTCTATGGGATTGAGACAGGTTTTTGGGGACATGGCTATGCAACTGAAGCAAGTCAAGCCGTGCTGCGCTACGCACTGGAGAAACTGCATGTGCAGTGTGTGGTCGCAACGACAGATTGGAGCAATGTAGCCTCGCGCAAGGTGTTAGAGAAAATTGGGATGCGCTTCGACCACCTTGAGAAGGGAACACATGACGATATGGCGTATTTCATTGCAGAGTTAAGCTCATAAAAGAATTATTCTGTTATTGCAATAAACAAACAACAAAATAGAAACTTATGAAACTGCGTGTCAAAGGGAACTCGCTGCGCCTACGGCTCTCGCAAACCGAAGTAAGGCGTATTGCTGAAGAAGGGCGTGTGGAAGAGACCGTGGAGTTTGGTACTCAGCCACATCAAAAAAATGTCTTATGCGATGCAGAGTGATCCGCACGCAACTGAGATTTATGCAACTTATGAGAATTGCACGATCACGGTGTTTTTACCAGAGCAGATGGCGAAATCTTGGGCAACTTCCGCTCAAATCGGGCTTGAAAGAGAGCAAATTATCGGTGAAGGAAAAACACTTAAGCTCTTGATAGAAAAGGATTTTCAGTGTTTAACTGTAAGACCAGATGAAGATGAATCGGATAATTATCCGCACCCAGATGCAGCAGTAGGGCATAAGGCGACAAACTGCGCAAGCTAAAAAATGAAAAGACATTAAAGTTAAAAAAGTTGCAAAACTCAAACTGGAATACAAACAATGAGTGCGTTAATTGGCGAAGCAAATAGCGAGCAGCGGCATGAAAGCCTAATGGCAAATAGTGAAGCGGCAAACGATAAGGACACTAATGTCAAGACAGGGATTTCGGGAAAAGAAGAGCAGCCTGTGGCAACCACGCCAGAGCAGCCTGACGATGAGCGGTTGTCTGTAAGAAAAGCGAAAACCGTGGCAGGTGGTCTCCCAGCTGTAGCCTCTGCAATGAAGCATACGGTGACGGAAATGGGCGTGGTGCGCGGTATGAAAATGCTGTTGCAAGTAAATCAAGTTGAGGGTTTTGATTGCCCTGGTTGTGCATGGCCAGATCCAGATGATCACCGCGCTGTAGCTGAATTTTGTGAAAATGGTGCCAAAGCGATAGCAGAGGAAGCGACGACGAAGCGTATCGGACCTGAATTTTTTGCAAAACACAGTGTGGCTGAACTTTCACGACGAACGGATTATTGGCTCGGTAAGCAAGGACGACTCACGCACCCGATGGTGTTGCGCAAAGGGCAATCGCACTACGAGCCCATCTCTTGGGACGACGCTTTTAAGATGATTGCTGCACATCTTAACGCGTGCCGTACGCCCGATGAAGCCGTGTTTTATACCTCAGGGCGAACCAGCAACGAAGCAGCCTTTCTCTATCAACTGTTTGTGCGCCAGTTTGGTACAAACAACCTGCCTGATTGTTCGAATATGTGTCATGAATCCAGTGGGGTTGCACTCAAAGAAACGATAGGTATCGGCAAAGGCACGGTTAAACTCAGCGACTTTGATTTAGCGGATTTGATTCTTGTTATTGGGCAAAATCCGGGCACAAACCATCCACGGATGCTTAGCGCACTTCAATCTGCGGTGCGCAACGGGGCGAAAATCATTCATATCAATCCACTTCCAGAAGCCGGGCTGCAGCGCTTCAAACACCCACAAGAAGTCTCGGGCGTGCTAGGTAAAGGGACCACACTGGCTACACTCTTTTTGCAGGTACGCATCAACGGCGATGTAGCATTATTGAAGGGAATTATGAAAGAGATGCTTGCTGAAGAAGAGCGTACAGGAGAAGTCTTTGATAAAAAGTTCATTGCAGAGCAAACGACAGGGTTTGAAGAGTTTATCGCCGACCTACGCGCGGAAAGTTGGGAAAAAATTGTAGAGCAAAGCGGCATCGCACGTGAGCAAATTAAAGAAGCAGCCACGCTCATTATGCAAGCTAAGCGTATGATTTCCTGCTGGGCGATGGGACTGACACAGCACAAGAATGCTGTAGCAAACATCCAAGAAATTGTCAACTTGCATCTTTTGCGAGGAATGGTCGGTAAGCCAGGCACAGGACTTTGTCCCGTGCGTGGGCATAGCAATGTGCAGGGTGATAGAACCATGGGCATTTATGAAAGACCAGATCCTGCCTTTTTGGATAGACTTGCTAAGAATTTCAACTTTACGCCGCCATATCATCATGGCTATGATGTCGTAGATGCCATCAAAGCAATGTATGAAGGCAAAGTGCGTGTCTTTTTTGCAATGGGTGGTAACTTTCTCTCTGCAACGCCAGACACGAATTACACTGCGGAAGCACTCCGACGCACAAAACTCACCGTGCATGTTTCCACAAAACTCAACCGCGCGCATCTCATCACGGGTGAGGAAGCGCTCATTTTGCCATGTTTAGGGCGGACTGAACTGGACATTCAGGGTGGAAAGCCGCAGTTTGTCAGTGTAGAAAACTCAATGGGTATTGTGCATTCGTCGCGTGGTTCGCTGCCGCCAGCTTCGGAGCATTTGCTCAGCGAGCCAGTTATTGTAGCGCGCCTTGCGGTGGCAACGCTAGGGGAGAGAACCACAGTGCCGTGGATGTGGCTCGTTGAAGATTACGACCGTATTCGAGACCTCATTGAAAAAACGATTCCCGGATTTGAGCGCTATAATGAGCGTGTGCGCAGCAAAAGCGGGTTTTACCTCCCTAATGGCGCGCGCGAAGGCGTGTTCAATACAAGTGATAAAAAAGCTCATTTTAGCCGACATGCTATTCCTGAGCATCGCCTTGAAAAAGGGCAATACATTATGATGACTATCCGCTCACACGATCAATACAACACAACGATTTATGGACTCGACGACCGCTATCGTGGCATTTACAAAGCTCGGCGCGTGATTTTGATGAATCCTGACGACATGAAAGAGGCTGGTATCAAGCAAGGCGATGTTGTGGATTTGACAAGTCATTTTGAAGGAGAGCAGCGCGTAGCTAAGTACTTCGTAGCTGTACCTTTTAACATTCCGCGTGGCTGTACTGCAACTTACTTCCCAGAGGCTAATGTGCTCGTACCTGTAAATAGCATCGCAGAAAAAAGTCAAACACCAACTTCAAAGTTTGTCATCATTACGCTTGCGCCCTCGAAAGGGACAATGAAAGATGTTGAGCGTGAAGCTGAACTTGTAGAACAAAACTTGTGAGGCGTTTAGCACCAAAATCGAGCGGTATGGCTTGAGCAGAAGGGCTGGCGGCGAGCAAAATGCTGAGTCGGAATTATCCAGTAGAATTACCTAACCTTTGATTCCAACCGCATGATGCGCTAGCGTAGCTCTTGTACATCTTTGAAGAGAGCCGTGAAAGCAAGCAGAGCGCGCTCTACGTTTTCAAGACGTCGATCAACATTTTCAAGCCGACGCTCCACACTCTCAAGCTGACAGTTCATATCCACGACAACGATTTCAAGATTTTCCACTCGACGCGTGAGCGCCCTGATATCTTCCTTGATGACTCGTATATCAGTGCGCATCTCGCGAATCGCAGTGCCGTGGTCTTGCAGCGCAAGCAAGATAGCTTCGAGGAGGCGATTCGTCTTGTCTTGTCCATTCTCGCTGCTCATCGTTTCCAAATTTTTTTCAGTGAAGTATACACGGTGAAAAGTTACTCTGTTTTCTAAGTGTCTTTTGCGCAAAGAAGCATCTCAATGTGTGCAATGCCATCTTCATCGTAGGGCGCAGAGCAGCGTATGAAACCGAAATCGTTGTAGAATCGCTCCAAGTAAAGTTGAGCCCCGATGCGGATAGGTGAGTTCGGATAAAGTAAGTGCAAGCGTGAAAGGGCTTCTGCCATAAGCAGTTTACCATACCCTCTGCCACGACCTTTTGCCGTTGTCATGACTCTGCCAATGGAAGGTTCGTTGTATTTCGTGTGCGGCGGTACAATGCGGCAATACGCTAAAAACTCCCCCGCATCACTGCGTCCAACCAAATGGTACGATATCTGGTCGTAATCATCTGCATCAAGGTATGTGCAATGCTGCTCTACGATAAACACTGCTTGCCGCGCTTTGAGAATCTCGTAGAGTTCAAACGGTGTCAGGTCGCTAAACGCCTTGAAGGACCAGTGCAGCATACAGGCTCAGAAAAAAAGTGCAGCTACGGTGAAAGACCAACGATGTTACCGTAGTCAAAGCCATGTTGAAAACTTAGGCTCAAAAACTTGTTTAAAAAGGCATAAATTACAATAGTTGCAAAAAAGAGAATTGCAGTAACCAGAAAAATCTGGTGAAAAACCAGAGTCACTCAAACAAGCTCAAACATCAGTAACATGAGAAGCGCTATCTTACTTTTTTTGTGGTGTTCAGCGTAATGGCGTGCAGCAAAAAAGAAAATCAAAGTGCTGGCGCCAAGACTGCAGAGGCAACAAAGTTTGCAGCGCCGCCCAATACGCTGGTGCATACCTACCTTGCTGACTTGACGCTCAATCCAATCATTCAAAATGAAAGTAATTCGCGTGAGTTTTGCGAGATGATTTATCCAAAATTGATGCGAGAAGAATTTGATACAGCCGTTGGTCTTATCACCTATAAGCCACTTTTTGCCACACGCTGGGAAGCACGCAATGGCAATCGCGAGATTGTCTTTACACTGCGGCGCGATGTCAAATGGACAGATGGGCAGCCTGTTACCGCGCGTGACTGGCTATTTAGTTACGAACTCTATGCAGATACGGTTATCGCATCTATTCGGCAGAATTTTATTAGTGAAAACTTTTTGGCTCAAAAAAATGGTGAAGTGGATCTCAAAAAAGCCGTTGAGATTCCAAATGACTCAACACTCATTGTGCGCTTTCGAAAGCCGATGCCTATTGATTTGATGTGCAAGTACACAAATTTGCCATTCATTGCGGCGCACATTTGGAAAGAGGTCAAGCGTGAAGACTTCCGTAAGAGTGATTTTAACCGCAATCCTGAGAAGCTCATTGGCTGCGGTCCTTACAAAGTTGAGAAGTGGACACCGAACTCGGAGTGTGTGCTTGTAGCAAACAGGTCGTGCAATTTGCCAGCGCCACCGAAGATTGAGCGCATTGTGAATCGAGTCGTTCAAGAAAACACGACGCGCCTGACAATGCTGCGCACGGGCGAATCGGATGTGCTGCAAGCGGTGCCGCCTGAAGAAGCTGAAAAGATGAAAAAAGAAAACCCGAACGTGCAAATTTTGCCACGCGGTCAAGTGGTGTTTCTTTACATTGGCTGGATGAATATCGACCAAAACCTTTACAATCAATCCAAGAAAATTCAGCCGCATCCGCTCTTTGGCTCAAAGAAAGTGCGTCAAGCTCTGACGTACGCAATTAATCGGCAGGAGTATCTTGATGGTTTTTTAAGAGGATATGGTGAGTTAGCGGTTACAGATGTGGTGCCAATCTGCCGCTGGGCAATCGATGTTGAACTCAAACCATATCCATACGACGTTGAAAAAGCCAAAGCCTTGCTTGCAGAAGAAGGTTGGAAGAAGGGCAGTGATGGAATTTTGGAGAAAAATGGGCGAAAGTTCAGTTTCAAGCTGGCAATTAACAAGGGCAATAAAGGTCGGGAATTTCTTGCGGTCTTAGTTCAAAAGAACATCAAAGAAGTAGGCATTGATTGCCAAATCGAGACGATTGAATCGAATGTGATGAGCGAAAAGATGCGAACCCGTGAGCTTGATGCCTTTATTGGCGGGTTTGTGGTAGCGCCGCCCGATGTAGATCCATCCGAAATTCGCTTTTCCGACCTTGAAAAAACACCTTACAATTTCACTTGCTTTCAGAACAAGCGCGTCGATGAGTTGATTAATCTGGCTAAAGATGAGCTTGAGATACTCAATACTGCAAAGTATTGGAAAGAATACCAAAGAATTATTTACGAGGAGCAGCCTGAGACGATTGTAACGTGGTCGTCGCCGCTAATCGGCGTCAGCAAGCGTATCAAGAAAGCCATCATTACGCCTGTAGCAACTTTCGACCAGATCTGGGAATGGGAAATGGAAGGCTCAAATGTCGCTGAAAAATGATTCAGAACCTGCAAAAGGTACAAAAGAGACAAAAGAGGGTAGACCAAAAAAGGCGGATTTGAAGTCCGCCTTTTGCATTCTAAAAGAAACTTAGAAGTACATACCAATCATAGGTACAGCAAAGAAGCCATTGCGTTCAGCGACAAATGCATGGCGCAGGTCAATGCCGACAAGTAAATTGCGCAAAATGAAGAATTGAGGAATTTGGTAGTAAAAGACATTACCAACGGAGTAAAACACAGCATTCAGACCGAAAGGTGCGATGCTATTGGGTGCGATACTTGCTGAAGGTGAATAAATAGGATTGCCGAAGCCGGTCTGAGGGAAACCGAAGAAGTTCAGGTTAGACCAGAGCAATCCTACGCCAGCATAAGGACGGCTGAAGAACTGGCCGCCAAAGATTTTGACAGGAATTTCAAAGCCGAGTTCTGCGCCAAGCAAGTTGTTGTTAAGCCATGCGGCATTGCTCATTATCATCGGAGTGCCGGATGTAAAATCCGTGCCGATGGAAAGTAATCCAGTCATACCTAGGTAGAGCCCGAAAGGAAAGCTGTAGCCTACGCGCGATGCGCTACCGATTCCGTAGCCTAAGCCAAAACCATAGCCTGCACCTGTCATCATTGTGATACCAAGACGCTGTCCTGACCGAAGAGACTGAGTACCATTGACCATCGGAATTGGTTGCGACGTTTCAAGTCCAGGGTAGGGCGTAGGTTTCACGGACTCAAAGCCGGCACTGGGTGAAGGTTTATCTTCACGAGAGAGGATAGAAGGAGCTGTTGTAGTTGTTGGAAATCCTGTTGGGTTCGTGGCATTCTTATCTGCGGAAAGGCGAGTACCGAATTGAGCATGTGCAGAAGTAGCCAAAAGCATCAGCGAGAAGAAAAAGATGTATCGCATACTGAAAGCAAATTTTGTTTGAAGGTAAGCCATTTCTTTAAGTTAGCGACGCGCTGAAAAAGTTTCAAATCGTTTGTAAAGAGTCTCTGGTAAAAAAAAATTCTGTTATTGCAATAAAAAAAAAAGGTAAACATCTATATTCTAGGAACTTCAACAAACCAAGCGCAAAGAAAGGAAGACACACTATGGCGGACGCATCCTATTACATTGAGATCAATGGCAAACAATATGATCGCAAACTTATTGAATTGGCAGAGGAATCGGTCAAGGGGCGTGGTGACGGACGCATTTCGCTGAGCGATGCCCAAAAGCTCTTAGCGGCAGTCAAAGATGGCAATGTTTATACAGATATTGAAAAAGCAACAATGGAGTATGTGCGCGAAAACTACAAGTTTACGCCAGAAGCCGATGAGTGGTTCCGCACAGAGATTCGTAAGTGGGCGGCAACCAAGTAACTGCCAGCACAAAATTTTTATGGCATTGCACTGAAGAGAGAAGGCTGTGGTGCGCTGCGTAAAGCCTCAATGACGCTTTTATTGGCTTTAGGAAAAGCATAGTTTGGCAGCTCATCAATTGGAACCCAACGCACCTCTTGACTTGATTTTGCTTGGGCCTCACCTGAAAGATATGTACAGTGAAAGGCGTGAAGGGTAATTTTGAAGTGCGTGTAAGCATGTTTCACCTCTGCAAACTTTTCGCCAACTGATACATTCAAGCCTGTTTCTTCAGCGATTTCGCGTCGGCAGCACGCTTCAAGTGATTCACCAGTGCGCAATTTACCGCCGGGAAATTCCCATAAGTTGCCCAAAAGTCCTTCGGCTTTACGCAGCGCAATTAGCACGGTGTTACCACGATGCACAACGCCAATTGCAATATGATGATGTGGCACAGGTGACTTGCGCGACTTAAACGGCAGTTTGCTAACAGCATCATGCTGGAATGCATAGCAGCCTGATTGGAGAGGGCAGCGTACGCATTCAGGTTTTTAGGTAGGCAAACAGTTGCTCCAAGTTCCATGACTGCTTCGTTAAATGTGCCTGCATTTCCCTTGGGGAGATAACGCATTGCTATGGCTTCAATTTGAGCTTTTGTTGAGTGCTCGCGCAAGTCACTCTGGATACCAAAGTAACGCGCAAAGACGCGCAGTACATTTCCATCGATTGCTACGCAATCCTCACCAAATGCTATGCTTGCAACGCTGGCAGAAGTGTAATCGCCGAAGCCTTTGAGCGTGCGTAAGTCTTCGCGAGTGCGCGGTAGCATCCCATCAAACTTTTGCATAATTGTCCTTGCCGCATGCTGTAAATTGCGTGCCCGTGCATAGTAACCAAGCCCTTCCCATGCTTTCATGAGCTCATGAGAATCTGCATTTGCTAGTGATTCAATTGTTGGAAATTTTTCTAGAAAGCGCCGGTAGTAGGGAATCACAGTAGCAACTTGTGTTTGCTGCAGCATGACTTCTGAGACCCAGATGTGGTAAGGATTGCGCGTGTGTCGCCAAGGTAGATCTCGCTTATTTTTGCAAAACCATTCTATTAAGACTTCTGAAAACTCTTTACTCATAAGGTACTCTAAAAAAAGAGCTTAGTCGGTCAATAAAAATATCTGAGATAAATGCGTAAGTGAAGCGACCACGTGGCAATTTTCGCGTGGAGTCAGAGTTCTATCCAGCAAAACAGCGTGCAGACCTGCTGAAGTTGCACCAATGACATCAATCGAATACACATCACCGACATAGACACATTCTTGTGGTGAGAGCTCGAGGCGCTCGAGGGCGAGTGTAAAAATTCGAGGGTCAGGTTTTTCCACACCAACGTGGTGTGAATCAATCACAAATTCCAGATAATTGCGCAAACCATGCTGAATGGTGAGGGCTTCAGCGCGCCCATCAGAGTTAGAAATCATGGCGAGTCTGTAAGACGATTGCAAGGTTTGCAGGGTCTCGATGGTATTTGGCAGAAGGTATCGCCAGAGGTTATCACGAGCGTGCTCGCGTAGGATGAAGTCATGAATGTATGTTGCACGGTCAGGGAGTGCTTCTTCTGGAAGCGGGAGTGCAGCGAGCAGATGTTCAAAAAAGAGAGGCAAACGTGAAGCATCAGTAGTTGCTTTATTTTCAGCGACGATGCGGCTAAGCGTGTCAGTAGCAATCGATACAGCTTTGAAAAAATCATCTTCGCTGAGCGCAACTTTGAACTGCTGCTGAAAGGCATCGTGAAAGAAAGGATAACTCAGGTGGAGCAGAGTGCCCCCCAAGTCAAAAATGATAGCTTTGATGTCGTTGGGACTGAAGCGCATAGCTGAGAGATTAAGGTTTAGGCTGGGCTTGCTTGTGGTACAGCACTTGGTGTAGGCAACGCATCGAGGTATGGCAGTAACGAGGATTGTGATTCTTCGTTGAGACGAATGGCTTCAAAAGTATTGTTTTTTGTCTTGGGATGCCAGAGCGAGAGCACAGCTAGTTCAGCCACGTCGCTGCGATCAATCAGACCAGAGATTCTATCACCCACATCCAGCTGCAGCTTATGCTTAAGTGGTTCGCCATCTTTCAAGCCGCCTGGTCGGATAATCGTGAAAGTGCGTCCTGCTGTAGAGAAAACTTTTTCAAGATGCAGTTCTGCGCGGCGTTTTTGGGACAGGATACCACCGAAAAGATTGAGCGGGTGAAAGGGTTTTGTTACGGCAATCGAGCTGATGAGAATAAAGTGCTTAACGCCAGCGTCAGCCGCAGCATCAATGAGGCGGATAGTGCCGTCACCATCGACCTGGACGGGAGAGCTTTCGCCGAGCATAGCGGTTGCTCCAAGAGCGCAAATAACGGCATCACATGCCTTGACGCATCGCTGCACCGCTGTTTCATTTTGGATGTGACCAAGTTCGACTTCAATGTTATTAAACTCGGCAAGTTTATCAGCTTTTCGTGCAAAGGCACGGGTCGAAATCTCGTAGTGCAAGAGTCGGCGGACAACCCACAAACCAGTACGACCAGTGGCGCCGGCGACTAAGACTTTACCTTGAAATTTTGGAGTACTCATTTTGTAGAGAAGTTATTTCAAAAATGCAAACGTTGTATTTTGCCAGAGTGAATAGTGTATGGAATACACGACGCCTGCATCAACAATCATGTGTAGGACAACAATTCCCCAAACATCCTTGAAGAAAAAATATAGCGCTGACCAGCACAGGACTAACGCAACTTGGAATGGGAAAAAAAGCTGCTTGAAAATAACTTTATCAGGCGGGAGCTCTGAGATGGGTATCACATGTGGCGGCAAAGTATTAATCCAAAGGACGCCATGAATAAATCCGCTAAAAACCATAAACAATAAGATGCCGCCAAGAAAAAGATAAGGCGATTTATCTGTGAAGTTACGCATCATGTTTTCACCAAGCTTAAAGACTGCAAGAAAGACAAAAGTTTCACAAGAGCCATTTAAGATTGCAAAAATGACAAATGTAACAGGATCAAAGGGGCGATTGCCATTGCTGGTTGCGTTGTAATAAACATAGATATTCGCTAGAACAATGATAAATGAAGCAAGAAAAAGTAGGTTTCGTTTGGTGGCGGTGTCACGGTCAGGCGGCGTTTGTTTTTGAGGAAAAAGTTCCTCGCTAAGAAAAAATATGGCACAAATAATGCCAATAGCCCAATAAGCAAGAACAAGTAGTGTCATTTTGAAGAGCAGGTTAAGAAAGTATTATTTTCTACTGAAGACGCCAACTTTTTCTTTTCCAAAAACTTTTTTAGTATAAGCAGTATTAAAATAAAATACACAGCATATTTTCACAGAAATAGGCAATATATTAGAGTTAAGGCGCATTTCTGTAAATCCAGTCGGCGATGAAGACGTTAGTCTCGCCACGCATTTTACCATTGCGGTTAGATGCAAAAATAATTTTCTTGCCATCACGTGTGAAAATTGGAAAGCCATCAAAATCAGGACAGCGCGTAATGCGTGTAAGGCCTGTGCCATCTTCATTGATAAGGTATAAGTCGAAATTGCGCCCTCGAACCGTATCACCAAGGTTAGATGAAAAAATAATTTGCTTATTATTTGGATGAAAGAAGGGCGCGAAATTAGCTTTGCCATTACTTGTAACCTGACGTCGATTTTTTCCATCTGCGTCAATTACATAGATCTCTAATTTATTTGGACGAATCAGACCTTGTTCAAGCAGTTCAAAGTAAGATTTCATTTCTGCACTGTCCTGAGGTGCAGAGGCTCGAAAGACTATTTTCTTGCCATCCCATGAGAAAAATGCACCACCGTCGTAGCCGATATGATTGGTAAGTCGCTTTTGATTTCTCCCGTCGATGTCCATTGTGTAGAGTTCAAGATCGCCATCACGAACGGAAGTAAAGACAATTTTATCGCCTACGGGTGAGACTGTGGCTTCAGCATCGTAGCCGGGTGTAGTGGTAATTTGGCGTAAGTTTGCACCATTGGTGTCTGCAAAAAAATGTCGTAACCTTTGTAGAGCGCCCAAGTATAGCCTTTTGAAAAATCTGGTGGTGGCGGACAGTCAGGACTGGCAGCGTGAGTAGACGCATAGAGAATTGTTTTTCCATCAGGCAAAAAATATGAACACGTGGTTCGCCCTTTACCGGTGCTCACAAGGCGCTTGTTTGAACCATCGAGGTTCATGATGTAAATCTGGTCGCAATCTTGTCCGACTGAGCGTGATTGAAAGATGAGTTGCTTTTCATCAAACGATAGGTACGCTTCTGCATTTTCTCCTCCAAAAGTAAGCTGGCGCACATTTGCAAGGAATTTTTCTTCGCCTTTGTAGAGCAACGTGAGTGAATCAAAATCGGCAATTTCAGAA